>CAZRXE010000119.1:0-7929 GCA_964603695.1 uncultured Heliomicrobium sp. | reverse complement strand
TGGAATGCTAATCATTGACGACAAACACAAGAACGATGGCGGAAGCTAGCACAGGTTTGTCTGGCTTTTCAACCAAAAGTCCGGTCAACGGTTCGACAGATTCAAGCTAAGTGTAGAAATAACAGAGGATAGAATTTGCCGTGCGATACGAAAAATTTCTGGAACAATCCGAAATTCGGAATGGGAGATTCATTTTTCTGGAGAAAATTTCGGTCAGGCCGCAGCTTCAGCAAGGGATTGCGTTCTTTTACCTGTGTTTACGGCAGCGTCAGGCAGATAACTTTCCAGCGGGCATGGCATTTGTTAGACTGACGCCACCGTCACATCCAAACCTGATCAGATCAATGCCTGTGGCAAAGATCGCGCGCGCAAACAACCGCCGAGTTACTGAAAAAGAGGCACTGCGTATGAAATCTCAAATAAGTCGTAATGTGAAATTGATGACCGGACTGGCATTGGCGTTGGTCCTGGCGCTCAGTGCGCCTGCGCTGCTGACAAGCGATAAGACTTTCGCTCAGGCAGGGCGCAAGTCCTCCGACAAGCAAAAGAAAAATCCGAACGCGAGCGGCGATCCTGACGAGGCGGCAGCCGGACAGAGCGGACAAGTGGGGCAGGACCGGCAGAAACCGAAAGTTGATAAAACCCTGCCGCCCGCCACGATGAGCATTGACACCAATGTCGTCAACGTCGAAGCCGTCGTTTACAACAAAAAGACCGGCGGCATTCTGCAAGGACTCAAGAAAGAAAACTTTGAAATTTACGAAGACGGCATCAAGCAGGAGATCGAAAACTTTTCGACGCCCGAAGCGCCGGTGACGATGGTTTTACTGTTGGAATACAGCAAGCTTGTGGACGTGCTGGGCAGTCCCGCCGGCGGATACTTTGAATATGGCCGCGTGGAAATTCTGCGCCCGGCATACGAGTTCGTCAGCCGTTTTGTGAAGCCCAAGGATTTTATTTCTGTCGTCGCTTACGACATTCGTCCAACGCCGCTGGTGGATTTCACCGACGACAAAAACAAACTGATGGGAGCCATCAATTTGCTTATTCGTAATAATCCGGCCTTCAGCGAAAGCAACATGTTTGATGCTTTGAAATTCGTCCTGAAAGGTGGCAAGGGCGACAGCGTGGTGCTGGAAGAGAACAAAAACAAAACCGAAACCACCGAATACGCGGGGTTGGAAGAGGTCAACGACCGAACGGCGATTATGTTGATCGCTTCCGGCTTGGACACTTTCAGCAAGATCAATTTCGATCAGGCGCGCAAGATCGTGGAAAACGCCGGCGTGCCGATTTACGTCATCGGTACGGGCAATTTGTTTATGAAGCTTTATGACAGCAATCCGGCGATGGATCCGGGACGCGGCGGCGTGCTGGTGACGGGCGGCATTCGATTGGATCGCATGACAATGCTGCAAGCGCAAAACACGTTGAAGACCTTTGCTGAATCCACCGGGGGAAAGTATTTCCCTGTGACCTTCGCCGGAGAAATTCCCAGCGTGCTGCAATCGGTTTCGGCGCTGGTGCGCAATCAATACAGCCTGGGTTACACGCCGACCAATTCGCGGCAGGAAGGCAAACGTCGCAAGATTCAGGTCAAGGTCAATCTCGGCGACCAGATTGATCCGAAGCTGGTCGTCGTCCAGCATCGCCAAAGCTACACCGAGCCGAAACCCGGCGAGAAAAAATAACTCAAGCCTGAAAACACACCATTGCGGGAACGCCTCGAAATCATCAATCAACGAATCGCGGCTGCGTGCCAACGCGCAGGCCGCGATTTTTCCGAAGTGACGCTGGTCGCCGTCAGCAAGACGGTCGCGCCGTCACTCATCCGCCAGGCCATTGAAGCCGGCGTCCGCGTGCTGGGCGAAAATCGCGTGCAGGAAGCCGCGACTAAAATCCCCGAGCTTGAAAGCGTCGCTGCCGCCGCGCACAAAGTCGTCTGGCATTTGATCGGCCATTTGCAATCGAACAAAGCCCGCCGCGCCGTCGAACTTTTCTCCGCCATTCAATCCGTGGACGGTTTCAAACTCGCCGCGCGGCTTGATGGAATTGCGAGCGAGCTTGGCAAACGGCTGCCAGTCTTTTTGGAAATCAATCTCGGCGGCGAGGAATCGAAAGCCGGCGTTTCGCCGGACAAAGTTTTGCCTCTCTGTGAACAAGTCAGTAAACTCGCGCACCTTGAACTCAAGGGATTGATGGCAGTGCCGCCTTTTTTGGACGACCCAGAACAAGTGCGGCCGTTCTTTCGGCAATTGCGCCGTCTTCGCGACGAAGCGTTGCAAGCCGGAATCGTCGGTGAAAGCTTCCGCGAACTTTCGATGGGGATGAGCAATGACTTTGAAGTCGCCATCGAAGAAGGCGCGACGCTGGTTCGAGTCGGGACGGCGCTGTTCGGCTCCCGCTCTTAACTCTTCATTTCTCTCATCGAGATCGCCTATGCAATTGTTTCTGCAAGTTTCCGCGGGGTCTTTGTTGTTGCGTCTGGCCGGAGCGATTTATTACTTCGCGAGCTGGGCGGTCAATCTGGGATTTGTCGTGTTTGCGGCGTTGCTGCTGATCCGCTGGCTGATGGACGCGCTGCAAGTCAGTCCATTTGGTCGAATCGTTTATTACCTGCGCCGCCCGACGGACGGGTTGGTCGGTCACATGCGCAGCTCGCGTTTTTATTTTCCGCTTCGGCAGGCGCTGAAATTCAATCCGGCGATTTTGATGGCGCTGATTGCGATGGTGATTTTGTGGTACATCGCGCTGACGCCGGTCGGGAATCTGGTGACGGTGATTAGCGGATTGGCGCTCAGCCTGATGGAATTCAGCAGCGGAAGGTTTTTCACCGGATTGCAGGCGCTAATCGGCGCGCTGATGATGAGTTTGATTTGTTTCCTGATGGCGCTGATGACGCTGATTTTTATCAACTGGCTTTCGGGTTGGTTTGAATACGCTTCGTTTTGGGCGCTTCAGCGAATCAACCCGATGCTGCGTTACATCGAATCCAAAGGAAATTACGCCGAGTGGTCTTTCCTGATTCTCTGGTTGGCGCTTTATCTCGCTTCCATCCTTGTGCAGGTCATTTTTTTCCGAAATAACCAGATTTTCGGCAGACAACTTTGATTCAAACCACAGCCAAAGAAGGAAGCCTCAGCTTTGCCGTGCGCGTTCAGCCGCGCGCCGCGCGCAGCGAAATCGTCGGTGAATTGGACGGCGCACTCAAACTTCGGCTGGCCGCGCCGCCCGTTGACGGCGAAGCCAATGAAGAGTTGATACGCTTTCTGGCAAAACTGTTCGGCGTGCCGCGCGGGCGGGTTTCGATCATTTCCGGCCAGACCTCGAAAAACAAATTGGTTCGAGTTGAAGGAATCGCGGCGGACAAGGGACAGAGGATTTTAGAAGCCGCGACAAGCATCTGACAGCCTTATTCAAACTTCGGCATTCTGCCCGCGTGTCCATTCTTTTTGGAAAGCTGATGAGCGACGGCGCGCTTTTCGTAATCAATCGCCAATTCCGACAACACTCTATTCACTTCGCGCAAACGTTCGCCGGTATTGGTCATTTCCAGCAACTCCTGCTTGTCGTTGGCTTCGATGTCCAGATAGGCTGAGACTATAAAGGAAACCGTTTGCGGGTCTTCTGGCAGTTCCGGCGCTTGCTCGGCGTCCCTGTCCGATTCACCTTTCATTTTGCGCAGGGCCGTGTGCAGCCTTTTGAATAAAGTCTTCGATTCTTCGGCGGCGTCCGTCAGGTCGTCGAAAGTAATGTCATCTTCAAAAAACTCCACCTCGGCTTGCAGGTAGGGTTCGCCTTCGACGTAATTCAGCAGGCTGAACCGCTGACCGCCCACGCACAAAAGGTTCGAGCGTCCGTCGGGCATTTCCTGCAAGACAGCGACTTCGATGGTGCAGCCGATACTGCCCTCCGGCAGCAGTTCGGATTCAAACATTGCTTGATCATTGCGATAAATAATGCCGAAGGTTTTGTCCCGCTCCATCGAATCTTTGAGCATTTTGCGATAGCGCGGCTCGAAGATATGCAGCGGCGTGACCGCGCCGGGAAACTGCACCAGCGGCAGCGGGAAAATCGGGATGACACGATTTGGTTCCATGGCGCGGCATTCTACGCTGATTCCCAGCGGCTAGCCAGTTGGTGCATTAGAAACCGCGCCGGCGTTGCTTGCCTCGTTACGCCGCTCTACACTGTCAGCCGTGCAAATCGTCAATCGCGCCAACCTATCACCTGAAACACTTGCCGCCGCGCAGCGTGCGCTGCCGGAATTCGGCACGCTGCAAACGTTTGTCGCCTGGGGTGGCAAACAGCAACCGCCAGTGTTTTTGCGGGAAACCGTCGCGCTTGACGAATACACGCACGAAGTTCTGGCCGCTTGGCGCGATGGATTGTTTCTGGCGTTTGCCTGCACCTGACAGGGCACAATTACGGCGGTCGCCGTGTGGGATCATCGCCCCAGCGCGGACGAACTGCTTACGGCAAGGCTCGAAACCGGCTGGCAACCGACGGTTTCGCCTTTGCGCGAAGGCGATCAAATCCTGGGACACGCCGCCTGTTTGTTGCACTGAAAAATCATGGCCAGAGGTTGGGAAAGCAAATCCGTTGAAGATCAATTGGAAGAGCAGTTGCGCGCCAAACAGCAAGCCGCCGTCGCGCCGAAATCGCCGGCAGCCGTCGAACGCGAACGCCGGCGCGAAACGCTGCTGCTGATGCGCAGCCGCTTGCTCGACCAACTGCAAAATGCCCGCTCCGACGCGCACCGGCAACAATTTGAACAATCGTTGCTGGCCATCGAAGTTGAATTGGCCGCACTGTGACTTTGAAATCCGAGATTCCCATGGCTGAGACACAAAAAATCGAAACCGCCCCGATCAACGCCGGCCCAACCGTCGCCGTCAACGCCGCTCCTGAAACCCAAAAGCTGGGACGCGGCCTGAATTTTTATGTGCAAGGTAGCGTGCTGTTTTTTAAAAAGATGTGGCCGACGATTTACGAACTGACTTCGACGGAAACTTACGTCAATGCGTCGGCAATTGCCTTCAACGTGATGCTCTCGTTCTTTTCCTTTTTGGTGTTGCTGGGCAGCTTCCTGTTGAACATCGTGCATTCGCAGCGCGCTTACGAAACCCTGTTCCGGCTGATGCGTTCGCTGATGCCGCAGGAATCAGGGATGCTGCTCACCAGTTTAGATCAAGTGACGCGCGGCCCCGCCGGCAAAGCCACCATTATTTCTTTTGGGCTTCTGATCTTTTCGGCGTCGGGCGTGTTTCAGCCGCTGGAGGCGGCACTCAACCGTGCGTGGAAATTCAAAGAGCGCGGCGTCGTCAAACAATATGCGACTTACATTTTGATGGTGCTGATTTGCGCGATCATTATCCTGTGTCCGGTGGCCTTGGGCAGCGGATACGATTGGCTGCTGGAAAAGCTTTTCGGTCCAGGAGCTGTGCGCGAATGGTTTTTCAAAATTGCCGGGCCGCTGATGCTGCTGCCGTTTCTGATCCTGTTGTTTTTCGTGATTTATTACTTCGTGCCGAACGGCAAGGTGCAGCTTCGGCAGGTGATTTTCACTTCGGTGGCAACGGCGGTGCTGTGGCTGCTGGGAACTTTCGTTTTCTGGATGGCGCTGCCGCTGTTTGATTTCAACGAAAGCTACAGGCAGCTTTCGTCCTTGATGGCGCTGGTGACGTGGGTATTTATTTCGTCGTTCATTTTGATTCTGGGCGCGGATTTGTCCGCGCGGCAAATCATCCCCCAATCGTGGACTGGCTGGATGCCGCTCAAAGCTACGCAAAAACTCGATGCGGCAGCGGCGGTGGAAACGCCCAAATAGGCTGCGCAAGGTTGACGGCAACGGGCGTTCAATTCGCGCACCCCTATCATCAATTCCAACTTGCACAATCCGATTCTGGAGGGAAGTTATGAGTATCCGGAAGCTCGCGCGTCTATTGATCGTGCTTTTGTTCGCCGTCAGTTTGCTTCAACCCGCATTGCCGTCCGCCGACGCGCAATCCGGCCGCAAGCGCCAACCGCCGCCGGCCGGCCCGAAATACGAAACACAGGAACCAAACAAAGACAGTTCCAACAAGCCGCTGGCCGACAACACGCCGGTCACAGTGGACGAAAACGGAACCATGAAGCTGGACACCACGCTGGTCACGATTCCAGCCAGCGTCACCGACCGCAACGGCAGATTCATGCCGTTTATGAAAAAACGCGACTTTCACATCTTCGAAGACGGCGTCGAACAGGAAATCGAACATCTGGAATCAGTCTCTTCGCCGTTTCACGTCGTGCTGTTGCTCGACACTTCGGCCAGCACGCTTTTCCGCCACGAAGACATTCAACAAGCCGCCGCCGATTTCACCGAACAACTGCGCCGCGACGACAAAGTGATGGTCGCGTCCTTCGATGAAGACATCGAAATCTGGTGCGATTTCACCGACTCGCGCGAAGAAATCCGCCGCGCCATTTTCCGCACCAAACGCGGCGGCAACACCAAGCTCTATGACGCCGTGGACATAATGGTTACGGACGCGCTCAACAAAGTGCAGGGACGCAAAGCCATTGTCGTCTTTTCCGACGGCGTTGACACCACCAGCCATTATTCCACCCGCAACCGTTCGCTGACGATGATCGAAGAATCCGGCGCGCTGGGCTATTCGATTTATTACAACACCGAAATGGACAATCAGAGCGGGCCGGTCATCAACGGGCGAAATCCGGGCGGCCAGCCGCCAATCATGACGCCGCCCTGGCCCGGACGCCGCCGTTGGCCGCTCAATCCTTTCATCACCTTTCAACGCCCCGGCCAATGGCCTGGCAGAATGCCCAGAGGCGGCGGCGGCGCGGATGACTACGCGCGCGGCCAAAAGTACATGCAGGAACTGGCTGACCGCAGCGGCGGACGCCTTTATAAAGCCGGTTCGTTGACCAATCTGTCCCAGGCGTTTTCGCAAATCGCTGAGGAGCTGCGGCATCAATACGTCATCGGCTACTACCCGACCAATCCCAATCGCGACGGATCGTTCCGTAAAGTCAAAGTCCGCGTCAATGACGCCGACTTGATCGTCCGCGCCCGAGACGGCTACCGCGCCGGTTCCGACACGCAAGCCGACAACGGAACCGTCAACGAACGCAAACGCCCGGCGTTGAGACGCCGCCAACTGGCCGGGGCGAATTAAACGTATGTTCAACAACCAACCGCTGGAAGTTGAAATCTACGAAGACGACGGTGGCGAACGCCCCTTCGAACGCTGGCTTACCGGCTTACGCGACAGTAAAACAAGGCATCGAGTTGATGTCAGAATTGCGCGACTGAGATTGGGGAATCCAGGGGATTACAAAAATCTGGGAAACGGTTTGTATGAACTGCGGCTGGATTTTGGATCGGGGTATCGTATTTATTGCGCATTGGCGGGCAATCGCGTTGTTTTGCTGTTATGTGGCGGAGACAAAGCGACGCAACAATCCGACATCAACCAAGCTGATAAGTGTTGGAAGGATTATCAACAGAGGAATCCGCAATGAGTAAAGCAACGAGAGCTTACACTGAATTTCTTCATGAACGTTTGGCTGCATCAGAAGAAGAAGCTATCGGTTATCTGAACGCGGCGTTGGAAGAAGGCGACCTGAATGTTTTTTTGCTGGCGTTGCGAGATGTCGCGGAGGCTCGCCGCCATTCAGGCGAACCGGTTGTGCCTACTCAATTCAATTCCGAGTACCTATCCGGTCTGCTTACAGGAAATGGGAAATCGGGATTTTCCAGTTTGGCGGCTTTGCTGGACGCACTCGGAATGCAACTGACTGTCTCGCTTAAATCAGCGGCTTGATTTCATAGCATTTTGAAAGGCGAAGTTACTTGGCTCGCTGTATAAGTAGTCAGGCAAAAGAAAGTAGGTATTTAGAACCGACCTCCTTTAAGGTACTTTC
>CAZRXE010000118.1:0-1700 GCA_964603695.1 uncultured Heliomicrobium sp. | reverse complement strand
GAAGCCGGAGCAAGTGGTGAAGCTAGAGACATTCAAATCGGAGAGGCGGTAATTCACAATGCACGGGATATTGTGAGTAGAGAAGAGGACCTGGCTTACCAAATCCTGTTTCCGAATTACATCTCCTATGCTGTGACGAACGAATCTTTTACATTTGTGGATGACACGGAAGTGCGAACAGGGCAATTGTTTTCGATCTACACTAAATCTCATTTTCTCAATTTCGTTCGGGCGTCAACATTTGCAACGGAAGATTTTCCCGGCCCATTCACACACTACCAAATCAACTGTTTGAACCACGGGATTGATGTTGTCTCGGTGTCGGAACCGGAAATCAAAATCCTTGAGAGTCTTTCGTCGGCTAACCAAGTATGAGTGACGTGCCTTTTCAACTCGACAAAGTCTCTCGCTCTTTTGGTTCGCTGGAAGTATTGCGCGAACTGTCGCTGACCATTGCGCGCGGTGAATTCGTGGCGGTGGTCGGGCCTTCCGGCTGCGGCAAGACGACGCTGCTGAATTTGTTGTCCGGTTACGATCAACCTTCGTCAGGCGAACTTCGTCGCGACGGCGAAGTTCGGATGGTTTATCAACAGGATGGTTTGTTTCCGTGGCTGACCGTGGCCGAAAACATCGCGCTCGGCTTGCGGCATTTGAAATCGGAGGCCGAACGCACGCGGCAAACCAATGAGTTGTTGCGGCTGATTCGGCTGGAAAGCTTCGACAAACATTATCCGCATCAACTTTCGGGCGGAATGCGGCAGCGAGTGGAATTGGCGCGGGCGTTGGCCGGGCAATCGGACATTTTGCTTTTGGATGAACCGTTTTCGGCGCTGGATTATTTGACGCGGTTGCGGTTGCGGCAGGAACTGGCGCGCTTGCTGGCGGAACGTCCGCGCACGGTGGCGCTGGTCACGCACGACATCGAAGAAGCCGCGCAACTGGCCGACCGCATTCTGGTGCTTAGCGAACGCCCGGCGCGGATTCAGTACGAACTCAGCATCGCCGTGCCGCGTCCGCGCGATTTGACGCACCCGGAAGTGGTCGGCGCGATTCATCGCATTTTGACTGAGCTTGGCATTGAACACGACTCTGAGCAGGAACGCGCTGGTCGTGTATAGTGCGCAGGCCGGTCACACCGGCGATCTTTGAAGAAAGGAGGTTATTCGTATGAACAGACAACTGTTCGATCTCCTGCTTGAGTATTTGGGCATGGTTGATGGACTTCTTGATGAGCTGGTAAAGCGAAACGAGAGTCTGGAAAGCAGAGTCGAAGAGCTTGAGCGGGAAGTCAAGGCGTTGCGACAACAACGCCCTGACGGTGAATAGCCACCAAAAGGAGCCGGGGCAATCGCCCCGGCTCCGACTTCAAAGATAACTTACCACACGAATAACCAAAGGAGAAAACACTATGACCGGACAAGAATTAATTGCACGTCGCAGAGCGTTGAATTTGACGCCGTCGCAGCTTGCGGAACGCCTGGACGTGACGGCGGATGCTGTTTCCAGTTGGGAGCGAGAAGAATCGGTTTGTCCTTATCCGCAAATGTTGTCGCTGGCGCTGGACGCATTGGAGGCGCGTGAAGCGTCATACGTCGAACCGTTGATGCAGGAGTTGCGGGGACGGATTGACAGGCTGAACGTGATTCGAGGGCGGCTGGCCTCCCGGGCTGCCGTGTAGCCTGAACGACATCACAACTTAT
>CAZRXE010000117.1:0-9933 GCA_964603695.1 uncultured Heliomicrobium sp. | reverse complement strand
GTCAACAACGGCATCACCGTTCACGGCGGCAAGGACTGCACCTTCCGCGATTTGGTGGTGGAAAACACCGGCCTTTACGGCGTTTATCCAGTCGAAGCAAAAGGCGTGCTGGTGGAAAATTGTTTGGTGACGAAGATCAAGGACGCGGCGATTTATGTTGGCCAATCGCGCGACATCATCGTCCGCAACAACGAATGCCACGGCAGCGTCACCGGCATTGAAATCGAAAACTCGGTCCATTCGCTGGTTGAAAACAATTACCTGCACGACAACACCGCCGGGATGTTGGTCTTCCTGCTGCCGAACAATCCGTCGAAAGTCGGCAGCGACCACAAAGTCCGCAACAATCGCATTCTGAACAACAACATTCCGAATTTCGGCGACCCGAACGCCATTGTCGGTAAAGTCATTCCCGGCAGCGGCCTGATAATTATGGCCGCCGACCGCACCGAAGTTACCGGTAACGAAATCCGCGGCAATGATTCCTTCGGCATCGCCGTGGTCGGCTTGGCCATCGCCTTTCCGAAAGGCAAGACTTTCGATGTCGGCGCGATTCCCGAAGAGAACTGGATTCACGACAACAAGTTTTCCGACAACGGCCGCAATCCCGGCGGGCTGGTCAAAGAGATCGGGTTAAAGAACACGGACATCTTTTGGGACGGCAGCGGATGGAACAACTCCTTTGAAGAATCCGGCGTGAAGACTTTTCCCAAAGCTTTGCCGACGCGCGTCTGGCCCGATCCGTTGCGCCGGTCTTACGCGCGCATTTACGGTTACGTGCGCGACCGTATGCTGTGAACAAACTCAGGCAATTCACGCTCAGCAACTCAGGCCGTTGGCTTCGCCGCCCCAAATGGCTACGCGCTCTTCGGCTGTGATTCGCTGCGCGCCCTGCGGTTGGTAATGAAACTGCAAGGCGCGGCGGCGGGCGTTGGTGAAATTGCTGGGCGTGCCGTGCGGCAGGTAACTGTCGAAGATCAAACATCCGCCAGGTTCCAGCGGCACGGCGACACGCTCCGCCTGTAAACCTTCCATCGCCGAATCGCAAATCTGCAAATCGCGAATTTGAAAATGCGGATACTTGCCGCGCCGATGCCAAGCCGGCATCACGCGCATGCAGCCGTTTTCCACGCCCGCCGGATCCAGCGCGATCCAGACGCCAACGACTTTGGTTTCGGGCGTCAATTCAAAATAAGCGTGATCCTGATGCCAGGGTTTTTCGCGGCCATTGGGCGGTTTGATTAACGCCATGTCTTGAAACATACGACTTTCAGCGCCGATCAAGCGGCTGGTCAGCTCCAACAGTTTCGGATGATGAGCGATGGCGTTGGTGCGGGCTTCGTAATCCACGAAATACAGCAGCCGCCGCACCGAATCCATTCGCTCTTCAAAAGACAATTGATCCAGCCTGTCGCGGACTTCGGCGGTGAATTGAATGTTTTGAAATTCCGGCACGCGCCCGGCGATCAATTCGGCCAAACCCTCCAGGCCGGATTGCACTTCGGCAGACGTGAAGGCGTTGCGAACGGCAATAAAACCTTGTTCGTGATAACGCGCGATGTCCGCTTCGGTGATGGCGTCAAAGCCGTTAATCGTTTCGGCGACGGCGACGTAATCGTAAAGGTCTGGTGCGTGCGGCGTGACTTCGCCGTCAAAACTGATTTGATTGGGAACGGGCATGACGAGTTAAAAAGTGTCGGGCTTTTCCAAAGCCTGTTGGGTGAATAAATCCTCTTTCAGTCCGGTGTTGAATTTGATCTCATCCACCATCAACACGGTACGGGTTCCTTCGGTGGGCGAACTCATCTCGATGCGTTTGGCGACCCAGATATTGGAGATTTTGACCAACTCACTCGCTTTCAGCACGCGCAAACGTTGGCCTGTTTTGTCGTACATTTCCACCAACACGGAATAGGGCGTGTCCATCGGCACCCAGATGTAAACATAAGCGTATTGCGATTTGTCCGGCGAAACGGGGCGCGCTTCGATCTTGTAGGTTTTGCGCCCGTCCACCATCTCGCCTTCGCCCAGCAGTTTATAGCTGTAATCGTCCAGCACGCGCTCGGCCATGTCCTCGTTGGTGAAGTCCGTGCCGATAAAGCGTTGGCGACGTTCCTGCGCGGCAATCCGGCGAACGCGGTTGATGGCCGGCGTAAAAAGCCATTGCCGATCCGCCGCTCCTCGCTCGTTGATCGAAAGCAGCCCGACGCCGCGCACTTCCGCCGGATCGGTGAAGCGTACCAGAGTTTTGCTGTCGCCCAACCCGCCCAGCTTGCGCATCGTGAATTTCTTGCCGCGCACGCCGCCTTTTTTGTCATAAACATCCATTCGCGCGCGCCAGATGGTATCGCGGCTGGTGTCTTGTTTATAAACGCCTTCCATAATGCTGCGAGCGTCCGGCGCGGACAGAGCAGTGGCCTGCACGGCATTGGTGCGGAGAGAAATTTGAAATCGGGCATCATTGAACAACATTGTCAGTCCAAAGATTGCCGACAAGACAATCATCACCTTTTTATTCTTCTTGATCTTCATTATTTCGTACTCTTCGCGGTCTTTCTCGTCGTACCAGGCTTGCAACTGCGCTTGCTCTTCAGCAGACAGCGGCTGCACGCGCGTGGCGCGGTCGTGCAAGCGGGAGCCTAGTTCATCGTTAAATTGCATTGTTTCTTATCCTTTCGTGATTGGCTGCTTGCGCGTTCATTTTACGCGGAGCTTGCGGATTCGCAACGTGCGGAAATTTGGCTGGACGGCTGAGCGGGAAGGCGTGGAGGCGAACTGCTTCGCCTCCACGGATTGAAACGTTAGTTGTTTTTCTTGTCGGGCGTGACGGCATCTTTGACTTTGCTGCCGGCTTTTTTCGCGCCTTTTTTGACGGCGTCTCCGACGTCTTCGGCCTTATCGCCGACTTCACGACCGACTTTTTTCGCGCCATCGCCGACGTCTTCGGCTTTATCGCCGGCTTCGATCACACCGGCTTTGGTTTTGCGAGCGGCCACGGCCAGCGCATCGCCGGTGGCGTCCATGGATTTTTCAATCCAGCTTCGGTCTTCCACTTTCACTTCAGACGAGTCCGAGCGGTAAACCACGCGGGCGGTGCGCTCACCGGTCGCCGAGGTGTCGCGCTGCACTTGGGTCAGCCGCCCGTTTTTGAAGGTTCGGATTTCCGTTTTGGAACCGTCCGAATACGTGGTGACGGCCGTGGTCGAACCGTCTTTGTTTTCGATGGTCTGTGTGCTGGTAATGCTGCGCACGATGGCCAACGGCGAGCTGGCGGGTGTGGGCGAAACCAGCGGCGTCACTGTTGTGGTCGGCGTCGGCGAATTCGTCGCCGTTTCCGAATGACAAGCCATAAGCAGTGTTCCCAGAGCGAACAGTGAACTGAACAAAAAAGTCTTTCGCATCATTTCCTCCTAGAAAAAGCAATGGATTAGTTACAGATGACTTCCGCAATGCATCAACGCGCCGGAACTGTGCAAATCACAGGCCGCAGGTCGGCAAAGAGCGAGATCGTTTCAGAAAGCCAATAAGCGAAGGATTTATGCGAATTTCATCAGTGGTGACTGCCGGCGCTGACTGCCGGCGCTGACTGCGGCGGGTGCAGCCGCCAATATTCATCTGTCGTGTTTTCCTGTGGTATAACGCGGCGCAATGCACACATTCCTGTCGAAACGCACAACAATCGTCATCACGTTGGTTCTGCTTCCCTTGCTTTATTTTTATCCGGCGGTACTCGGCAAGGTTGGGTTGCTGGACGGCGACGGATGGAATTACGCGCTGGGCTTGCGGATTCTGACAGCGCGAATGGCGGTGGATGGAAACCTGCCGCTGTGGAATCCCTACACCTTCGGCGGAATGCCGTTGCTGGCCACGGTGCAGGTTGGCGCGCTGTATCCGTTGAACTGGCTATTTGCGATGTTCCCGGCGGGCGCGGCATCGAAGATCAGTTTGCTGGCGAGCTTTTATCTGGCGTTGATCGGCGCTTATTTGTACGCTCGCAGCATTGCGATCAATCGTGTAGGCGCATTGGTGACAGGGATTATTTTCGCGTTCGGCGGATTCATGATCGCGCACATCGAACCGACGAACATCATCGCCACAGCGGTCTGGCTACCGTGGATTTTGCTGGCCATCGAACGGTTGCGACAGAAATTGACCTGGCGCTGGACGGCATTGGCGGCGATTTTTCTGGCGCTGCAAATCATCGCCGGGCATCCGCAACCGACAATTTATTCGTTCCTCGTCATTGCGGCTTACGCGGCCTTTTCCCTGGCGCGCGTTGAAGCCGGCAAGCGCCTGCGGTTTGCAACAGCACTGGCGTTGATTGCCGTTTGCGGCTCGCTGCTGTCGGCTCCTCAATGGTTGCCGGCGATGGAATTGCAGCGGCAAGGCGAGCGCGCTCAAATCAGTTATGAAGTCTTCAGCGCCTTCGCCATGCCGCCGCGACGTTTGCTGACATTGATCTTCCCCTTCTTTTTCGGCGGCTACGCGCTGCCACCATATCGCATTTCATTTTGGGATTCGTGGTGGGAAACCAAATGGGTTTGCTCTTACGCCGGATTACTGGGCCTGCTGCTGGCGCTGACAGCGATGCTGGGCGCGCGGCGCAATCGGCTGGTTTGGTTTTGGGCGGGCGTCGGCTTGGTCGCGCTCGGTTTGGCGATGGGGCCGCATCTGCCTTTCGGCATCAATTCCCTGCTTTACCAAATTCCCGGTTTGAATTTGTTCCGCTGCCCTTACCGGCATCTGTACGAATTCAGTTTGGCGCTGTCGGTGCTGGCCGGAATCGGCACCGGCAGTCTGGCGCAACTGGAAATCAAACAAGCCAAGCGAATCGCGCGCCGCGCGGCCTTGCTGCTGACCGTGCCGGTTGCCGGGACAATTATTCTTTATCGGTTTTTCCAGCACCGGCTGGGAGCGATCAGCCCGCCGCCCGTGCAAGCCAATTCCCTGGCCAATGCCGAAGCCTGGATGCCATTGCTGTTTTTCGTGCTGAGCCTGGCCGCGCTTTGGTTTTACCTCTGGGTACGCACTGTCTCTGGTGTGCCGGCGTGGCCAAAACGCACGCCAGAGGCAGTACGTACTTGGGTAGCGGGCGCAATTTTGTTGACCGTGCTGATGCTCGATTTGGCATCGTTCGGACATTTCTTTTACTGGCGCACGCTCGATCCGCACATCGTTGACCGGCTGGCGGATTCGGCGACCACGGCTTACATCAAATCACGCGAGGCCGACCTGAACGCCTTTCGAGTGATGAGCCAGACCAAAGGCAACAACCCGGATTTGCTCAACACGCCGAACATCTCCATCGCGCGCGGATTGCAGAGCCTCAACGGTTACGACCCAATGCGATTGTCGGAGTTTGCTGATTTGGTCGGACAGATGAACGAGTTCGGCGTGGTGCAGGATTTAAGCGTTTATTCGCCGGCGCATCAGGGATTGAATCTGTTCAACGCAAAATACCTGCTTTATGAACGTGGCGGCAGACCAGACATCAAATACGACGGCGTAGGCTTCGGCCAGCTTGAGTTGAATTTGCAGCTTCAGCCAGGCGTGAAAGCGGAACTTACACCCGGCGGGGTAACTGCGACGGAGTTGGCATTTGTCTCTATGATGGGCAATTCGACGCATCTGCCCGAAGGCACGCCGGTCGCGCAAGTCCGGCTGCATTTGCGCGATGGAGGAATTGTCGAACGCGAGATTCAAGCCGGGCGTGACACGTCGGAATGGGCGTACGACCGCGCGGATGTCAAAGCCACCATTAAACACAGTCGCGCGCGCATTGCCGAAAACTTCGATGCCGATGGCTTTCAAGCGCATAGATATCTAGGACGGCTAGGCGTTGATCGCGCGGAAGTCATGAGAATCGAGTTCAACTATGTCTGCCAGGATGCAAGTTTGTATTTGGCGCGAGCCTCACTGTTTGACGCGACGACCGGCATTTCCACGCCGCTCGACCGACTGGCTCTGCCGCCCGAACGCTGGCGCAAACTGGAAAGCTTCGGCGAAGTGGACGTTTATGAAAATCTGAAGACAATGCCCCGCGCCTGGTTCGTTTCCGAACTTCGCCAATTGCCGCGCGCGGAAATCCTGCGCATCATCAAGGAGGGAAAATTTGCCGACAGCACAGCGTTCGATCCGGCACGGACAGCACTGCTCGAAACTGAAGGCCAACAATCCGTTCCCGCGCCGGGCTATGCGACAACCGCGCAAATCAACCTCACCGCTTATCAGCCGCAACGCATCACGCTGGAAACCAGCAATTCGCAGTCGGGATTTTTAACGCTCAGCGAAGTTTATTATCCCGGTTGGGAAGCGAGGGTGGACGGCCAGACCACTAAAATTCATCGAACGAATTACAACCTGCGCGGCATCTCCCTTCCGCCAGGCAAACATCAGGTGGAGTTCACTTATCGTCCGGCGTCTTTTCGACAGGGCGTGATCCTTTCACTCATCGGCTTGGCCTTCCTGATACTGGGAATGGTTATTTGGAAAAAGGTACCTTTTATTCGTAACCAATCGCTTCCACTACACGCAGCCTGACCGCTTTGCGCGCCGGCCACCAAGCCGCCGCCAGCGCAATCAGCAAGGCAATCGGCAACGCCACTAAAACTATCGTCAGCGGAAACCTGAACGGAATCGTATAACCGCCGACCATCGTTGCTGCCGTGCGCACCAGAAAGTAAGTGTTCAGCATTCCGGCAAGCGCGCCGCTGAGCACGCCGACAATCGCCATCGCCGCCGCTTCCAGCAAAATCATCTTGCGAATCTGACCGCGCAATCCGCCAATGGCGCGCAACACGCCGAGTTCGCGTTTGCGTTCGGAGACGGAAATAATCAGCGTATTGATGATGCCGAGCGCGGCGATGATGATCGCTACGGCCATTTGCATGTAGTTCAACACGAAAAAGCCGTTGATCAAATCCATGATGAACTTCTTGTATTCGGCGTTGGTATAAACGAAGCCGCGATGTTTGCCCTTCATCACTTGCTGCGCGGATTGTTTGACGGCGGCGGCTGAGGTGATGGATTTGTCAACGTTCAGGTTGACGATGTCCACTGCCGGATCGTTCCAGTAACGTTTGTAAAGTTCGCGGTCGAAAAACACAGCGCCTTTTTCTGAAGTGTAATCTTCGATCACGCCGACGATGGGAAGATCGAAAAATTTGGTCGGCGTTTCCAGTTTAAGCCGGTCACCGACGCCGAGCTTGTAACGCGCGACGAAATTGCGCGCTACCAGCACGCCTTCACCGGCGACTATTTTGCGGCGCGCTTCATTTTCGTCCACGCCTTCGACGACGTTTTTGGTGCGCGCAAACCAGGCGTCCATGTCCAGCGCCACCAGCGCTATGGAATCATTGGCGTAGGGCAAAAACGTGAAGCGAATGTTTTCCACGCGACGCACGCCGGAGATTTTAGCCAGTTCCAGGCCGAGTTCCTCGCTGAAATGGTAAGTGCGCGAACGCGAATTTTCCGAAGTATTGATGGTGATGTCGGCGTTGACCACGCGATCCATCCAATCGCTGACCGTGGTTTGATAACTGCGCACATAAGCGCCCATTGAAAACACGAAGGACAAGCCGATCATCAATGCGCCGATGGTCGCCGTCGTCCGGCGCGGCGATTGAATCATGGTATCCACGGCAATCACGCCTTCTGCGCCGAAAACGCGATCCATCAACGGTCGCAGCAAGCGCGCCGTCAGCTCCGCCAGTTTCGGCAGCAGCAACACCAAACCGAAAATCATCAATGCCGAATAGCCGAACTGAAAATTCAATCCGACTGTATCCGGCCCGAAACGTATGCCGATCAATCCGGCGGCAACCATCGCCAGCCCGGCGATCATTCGTGTTTTGCCCAACACGCTTTCGCGCTGGCGGGTTTCGATGTTGTGCAAAGCCAGAATCGGATTCAGCCGCGACGCCGCACGGCTCGGCAGCCAGGCACCAACAACCGAAGTAATCGCGCCGACGGTAAACGCAGTCAGCGCGTAATCCCAACGAAAGACTGGCGGCTGTTGCGTGGAAACGTAGCTGAACAATTGCGCGGCGATTTGGCTCATCACGCGCTCCGCGCCGATGGCCAGAAAAAACCCCAGCACGACGCCAATCGCGCTGCCGATGACGCCCATCACTGCCGCTTCGGCCAGGAACATCCGTTGCACGTTCGGACGCTCGACGCCGAGCGCGCGCAAAATGCCGATCTCCTTCCAGCGTTGATTCACAGAGATGCTGAAGGTGTTGAAGATGATGAACACGCCAACCAGCAAGGCGATAAAAGTCGTCACCGTCATGCCGATGCGCATGGCCGAAACGGCATTTTCGATGCCTTGCCCGCGCGAAGTCGGACGGCTGACTTCGATGACGGCGGGGACACGCTCTTTGATGCGGCGCTGGACTTCTTCGACAGGCACGTCGGCTTCATTCATCAAGTCAATGCGGTCAATGTTGCGCCCGCGATTGAAAACGAATTGCGCGTTGAAGACGTCCATCACGGCAATCTGCCCGTCGAAGATTTCGCCAATGCCGGCGGGGCTGAAAATGCCGCGCACGATGAAATCCTTTTTGCCTTGCGAAGTGTAAAGCGGCAGTTTGTCTCCGTCTTTGAGTTTGTATTTGTCCGCGAATTTGCGCGACACCAGAATCGAATCCGGCTGCGCTAGCGCAATCAACGGATCGGCGATTTCGCTGTGTTCTTCGTCAAACTGGTATTCGCGCAATTCACGGTCGCCCAGCATATCCACGCCGACGATCATCAAACTGCTTTCGTCTTCAAAGGCGGTGTTGGCTAACACTTCGATGACGGGCTGCGCGATTTTGACGCCGGGCACGTCCTTGACCGTTTCCCAAACCGATTCGGGAAAGCCGCCTTCGTTGCCGACGACTTGCAGCGTGGCTTTGCCGGCCATTTTTTCAATCGTCGTGGTCAGGCTGCTCATCAAGGTCAGATTGGCCGTCCGCACCGCGAAAAACACCGCCACGCCAAGCGCGATTCCCAGCAAAGTCAGCAAGGTGCGCAAACGATGTTGCCGCCATTGTTTCCAGGTAACGTGCGCCAGCATGGAAAACATTACTTAACCTCCGCCGGCCACGCTTTGACTTCCGTGGCGCTGACGATCTTTCCATCGCGCAGCCGGATGACGCGGTCACAATGCTGAGCCGCGTCTTCGTTGTGCGTGACCATCAGAATGGTCATGTTGAATTCGCCGTGAAGCGCGTCGAGCAAGGCCAAAATCTCTTCGCCGGTTTTGGAATCGAGGTTGCCGGTCGGTTCGTCGGCGAGCAGCACCGGCGGTTTGAAAATCAATGCGCGGGCGATGGCGATGCGCTGGCGTTCGCCGCCGGACATTTCGTCCGGGCGATGGCCGGCGCGTTGGCCCAAACCGACTCGTTCCAGCATCGCGGCGGCGCGTTGCTCGGCGTCCTTGCGCGAAAGGCCGTTGAGCCGCAGCGGCAGCGAAACGTTTTCCAGCGCGGTCAGCGTCGGCAGCAGATTGAAAGTCTGAAAAATCATGCCGATCTTTTCGCGCCGCAACCGCGTCCGCGCGTCGTCGCCCAATTCGGCGATGTTGACGCCATCAATCGTGACTGCGCCGGAACTGGGTTCGTCCAGGCCGCAAATCAAATTCAGCAGCGTGGATTTGCCGGAACCGGACGGCCCCATCACCGCCACGCGCTCGCCGCGCTCAATGCGCAGATGCACGTGATCCAGCGCGTACACGACTTTGCCGTCGCCGTATTCGCGCGACACATTTTCCAGTTGAATCATGCTTTCGGACTGCCTCTCGGGATGAGTTTTTGAGGTAGGCCGGGATTGTTCCACAGCCGCTGAGGAATGTCACGACGCAGCCCCGGGCGATGTCAGTCACTGCCACTGCAATCGCAACAGCCATCACAACCGCAATCACAGCATCCGTCACAGCATCCGTCACAGCCG
>CAZRXE010000116.1:0-7635 GCA_964603695.1 uncultured Heliomicrobium sp. | reverse complement strand
TGTTGGGTCTAAAGCGGAATTAGAAAGGGCAGGAAAGAAAGGATAACGGATAAACACGGATTGAATGCCGGGTTTGATCTGTGAGCATCCGTGTTTATCCGTGTTGATACGTGGTTGGCTATTTCTTTTTGGCGGTGAAGGTTCCTTCGCCGATGCCGGCCAGGCTGACTTTGCCTTTCATGGTTTTGCCGTCGGTGGTTCCGGTGTAAGTGATGGTGCCTTCCAATTGGCCGCTGACTTTGAAGGCGAATTCGATTTTGTCGCCCTTGACCGTGCCGGTCAGCGTGGATTCGCCGAGCATGCCTTTGTATTGTCCGGTCAGTTTTTCCCCTTCCTGTTTGAAGGTGAAGGAGGGATTGCCGGTTCCTTGTTCGGTTTGGACTTCGCCGTCCCAACTGCCTGTGACGTTCACTTGATTGGTGGTGGACGAGGCGACGGGAGCGGGCGAGGCTGCGCCGGCGCGTTTGGCTGTCCATTCGTCTTCGGCCATACCGCCGAAACTGACAGTGCCTTTGATGTCGTTGCCGGTGATCTTGCCAGTCATGGTCAAGACCAGATCGTTGCCGTTGTAATTGACCGTGTAACTGAACTGCACGTCATTGCCTTTGGCCGTGCCGGTCAGCGGCAGCGAACCGGCGTCCCGTCCGACGGTTCCGGTCAGTTTTTCGCCTTCGACCTTGAATTTGAGTTTGAAATTGCGAACGCCGCCGGGAGTGTTCATGGCGGCGTCCCATTCGCCTTCCGCTGGGGACGATTGTGCGAAGGCGGTCAGCGCCGTCATCAGCGCCAGCGCGAGAACGGACAGAATGCTTACGAGCTTTTTCATAAAGCAAATCTCCTTTGGTTATCCGAGTTGAAGTTGATTTGGATCAGTGCGAACTTGGCGCAAAGCCTACACTGCTGGATTCAAGGCCGTCAATCAGCCGCCGAACGGTCATTGCCGGAACAGACTGAAGTCCTTTCCACGGCGCAGAGGCTTTGATTTAGAATGCGCCGCGTTTCATTCCAATCAACATCACAACAGGAGAGTTTTTATGCCCGCGAAAGAAATCAACAGCCTGGAAGAATTGCGTTCCTTGCTTGGTCAGGAAGTGGCCGTCGGCGAATGGTTTGAGGTGACGCAAGAGCGCATCAATCTTTTTGCCGAAGCGACAGGCGATCATCAATGGATTCATCTGGACACCGAGCGCGCCAAAACCGAATCGCCTTACGGCACGACCATCGCGCATGGTTTTTTGACACTGTCGTTGTTGTCTTATCTGGTTTCGCAAACCGCGCGAATCGCGTTTCCGGTCAAGATGGGCATCAATTACGGATTGAACAAAGTTCGCTTTGTTTCCGCCGTTCCCGCCGGAGCTAAAATCCGCCCGCGCTTGACGCTGCAAAATCTGGAAGACATTCCCGGCGGACAACAATTGACCTGGGCCGTGACCATCGAACGCGAAGGCGGCGACAAACCGGCTTGCGTGGCGGAATGGCTGGTTCGGCATTACTTGTGAGCTTACCGCAAGGCTTCCGGCGAGAGGAAGCCTTGCTACTTTCTAGGCGCTTTGCGTTGAGGCGCGGGAGAAATGGAAAAGGTATTAAGGTCGCGCCAAAGCAATTCGACAAAGCGTGTTTCGGCGACTTTCGACTTGCGGCGAGGAAAGATGCTGGACAATCCCAGCGCCGGCGGACGCGGCAGTTCATCTCCGGCGTGGGCTTCGACGGCGGCGCGGTAATCGGAATCCTGCGGGTTGATTTCGTAGGCGGCGCGAAAATGTTCGAGCGCTTCGTTGGTGCGGTTCGATTGCCAGTAAACGAATCCCAGACTGTATTGCGCTGCGTCGAAGCGCGGATCGAGACGGACAGCTTTTTGCAGATGTTTGAGCGCCTTGTCGGTGCTTCCCTGCTCCAGATGCGCGCGGCCCACCAGGTAATACATTTCCGGCGTCGGGTTGAGCGAAAGCGCGCGTTTAAGATGAAGCAACGCGCCGCTTGAGTTCCCTTCCCGCGCCAGCAACCGCGCCAAGCCGTAATGCGCCGAGAAGGAATTTTCATCCAACGTCAACGCCAATTGCAGATGAATCTTGGCGGATTCCGCTTCGCCTTCGTCGCCGCTGAGCAAGCCCAGCAACAGGCGCGCGCCGAAATGATTGGCTTGTTCATCCAGCGCCCGGCGCAGATGAATTGCGGCTTCGAGCGGTTTGCTCAGATGAAAATAGTATTCGCCGATGGTGAAGCTGAGTTCGGCGTTGTGTTCATCCAACGCCAGCGCCTGTTCAAGCATGCGAACGCCGCGACGTGTGCGGCCTTCGGTGATTAAGAGTGTGCCTTCTTCGACCAAATCAATGAACTCTTCGCGGTCTCCGCCGCGATAGGCGGCGATGATTTGGTCGCAGCGTTCGTCCAGACGTTCGCGTTCGGCTGTTTCTTCGTAGTGCCGGGCGACCCGTTTTCGCCAACGTTGTTCCAGTTCGTCGGCATTGACCGTGCGCATTTCGGTCAGCACTTCGGTCAGGGCTTCCAGCATCATGTGGTCGTAAAAACTGCCCGTCGCCTGCTGCTGCGCCAGATCCAGCAGTTGCTCGAAGCGATCATTGGCGCGCGTCAGCGCCGATTCCAGCGCGCTGATGCGCTCCAACAAATGCTCTTCCAGCGAATCATTGGCTTCAAACCCCGCCGCGCTGTGCGGACGCGAAATCACCATCAGGAATGCGCCGCAATCCATGCAGTATTCCGCATCTCCGTAATTCGCTTTTTTGCAACGTTGACAGAAAATCATAACTTGTTCGGATTCCACCCGTCCTCGCCTATTGCTAGGGTATGACTTATTCGCTGAAGCTCATCTTTCCACGGCCAATGCCACGGCGTTTCCGCCGCCCAAGCACAAGCTGGCGATGCCGCGTTTCACACCGCGCTTCATCATTTCGTGAAGCAACGTCACCAATACACGCGCGCCCGAAGCGCCAATCGGATGGCCTAGCGCGACAGCGCCACCATTGACGTTGACCTTTTCGGGATCGAGTTCCAGTTCTTGCAGCAAAGCCACGGATTGCGAGGAGAAAGCTTCGTTCAATTCAAACAAGCCGACATCGGCTAAATTCCAGTTGGCTTTTTTGACAACCATTCGGACAGCTTCGACCGGTGCCATCATGACCATTTTCGGCTCAACGCCTGAAGTCGCTTGAGCCACGATACGCGCGATTGGTGCGCGCCCCAACCTGGCGGCGAGTTCCGCCGAAGTCACTACCAATGCCGCCGCACCGTCATTGATGGTCGAAGCATTGCCCGCCGTCACTGTGCCGTCTTTGCGAAAGGCCGGTTTCAATTTGGTCAATGATTCCAGCGTGGAATCGGCGCGGGGGCCTTCGTCCGTGTCGAAGATCAACGGATCGCCTTTGCGTTGCGGAATGGCGACCGGGCAGATTTCGTCTTTGAATCTCCCGGCCTGGATGGCGGCGGCGGCTTTGCGTTGAGAATTGGCGGCGTATTCGTCCTGTTGCCCGCGTGTGATTTGATATTTTTCGGAAACCACTTCGCCGGTTTCGCCCATGTGCCATTTGTCGAAAGCGCACCACAAACCGTCGTGAACCATCGCGTCAATGATTTCGCCGTTGCCCATGCGATAACCGTCGCGACCTTTCATCAAGAGGTAAGGCGCATTGGACATGGATTCCATGCCGCCGGCGACGATGATCTCGTTGTCGCCCAGCGCGATGGATTGCGCGGCCAGCATGACGGATTTCAACCCGGAACCGCAGACTTTGTTGATGGTCATGGCGGAGACTTGATCCGGAATGCCTGCTTTGAGCGCCGCCTGTCGCGCGGGGTTTTGTCCCAGACCGGCTTGCAGAACGCAGCCCATGATGACTTCGTCAATCTGGCCGGCTTCCAGTCCCGCGCGTTCGATGGCCGCGCGGACGGCGATAGCACCCAGTTCCGGTGCGGTGAGGGGTTTCAGTGAGCCTTGAAATTTTCCGATGGCAGTGCGCGTGGCGCTGATGATGACTGGCGATTGCATTACGTAAAACTCCTTTTCATGCCTGCGCGGTGATGATTGCGATGATTGTAAAGATAAGATTCATTCGACAGCCGCGATTATAACGGCGAGCAAGAGCGAGTCAACCGGCGCGCAAACACCGCTTCAACGCCCATAGCCTCGGCTTTGATCTTGTTCAGTCAGGGATTTTTCTTGTTCTTGGTCGTGTCTTTTTTGGCTGTAGCGAATCGCCGGTCGTCGCGGTTTTCTTGCGCGATTTGCCGGAGTTTGTTTTTCGGACTTTCTTGTCGCTGTCCGCATTGAGGTGTTTGAGCAGGCTCCTTTCCTGGCGAACGTCGCCGATTTCGCGCGCCACCTGCAAACACAGATCAAAATAATCGCGCGCCTTATCCATCTCATTCAGGGCTTCATAAGCGCGTCCCAGGCTGGCCAACGCGCTCAATTCGCCGCGCCGGTCGTCTGTCTCGCGCGCGAGCCGTAGGTTTTGTTCGTAAAATTCGATGACTTGATACATGGGTGGTCGCCGCCGGCTCTTGAAGACAATCTTCTGTGGCAACCCTGTAGGCTCTCCAGCGCCCGGCTTGACGTTATTTTGGATTTCGATTCGGCTGCGCGCCCTCCGAAGCGTTGGCGGATTGCGGGCGAGTCAATGCGCCGTTGCCATATTTTTCCACCTTACGAGTTTTCATGTTGTAGACATCGCCCGCCGACAGTACGTAATACGGTTTTTCCCAGGGCTGATAAATCTGCGTGTTGTCGTGAATCGCCACTTTCCACGCGCCCATCACTTCAAAGCGGTCGCCGTTGACAATGATAGCAGTGCCTTCGGACAGGCCTATGCCGAGCAGATTCGGAAACTTTTTGATGACCGGAATCAGATCGTCCCAGCGCAGGCGCGTGTTGATGTGCTGGTCAATGGCCGTTTTGCGCAGGAAGTTGAAACCGCGTTCGTGCTCTTTTTCCGGCGTCATCATAATGTCCGGCCCGGCAATCGCGCCGCGCACCAGATAATCGCCTTGAATGGTCGCGCCCGCCGACGAGCCGCCGATCACGCCGCCGCGTTCCAACACTTTGTGGAATTCGCGATAAGTCAACGTGTTCATGTAAGAGTCCACGATGTTCCACTGCCGCCCGCCGTTGAACCAAACGGCGTTGGCTTCGCGCAAGGGCGCGGCGAAAGCTTCGGTGTCCGCGACTTTCGGATCGTGCGTGTGCAGCATCTTGACGTTTTTCACGCCACGCCGCTTCCATTCGGCCAGGACTTCTTCTTCTTTATAGATGCGTATCTCGCCGGTCGGAGTTTTGTTGCCGCCGGCGGTCGGCACGACGACAAACTTCGCATCCGGCCCTCCGGCAAGTTGGATGAACTTTTCCATAATGCCAGTGCCTTGCGTCGGGCCGCCGCCGACAACGACTAGCGTGCCTTTGGCCGGGCCGTATTCGGGCGCGGTCTGACCGGCGGCAGACCGCCGCACGCTCAGACTTTCCAACGCCATCAGCGCCAACAGCAACGCACCGAACAAACCGGTCGTGAACAATTTTTTCATGGCTGCTCCTTTTTCGTCTTTCTACAATGCCCCGGCAATTCTTCAAAACCGAAGCGCGGATACGAACAACAAACTTCGCATCCGCGCTTCATTTAGCCAACGACGATCAAGTTAAGCAATTGCCGGATCAATCGTCTCCGGATTGAGTCCCAGATCGGCAATCGCTTGTGCAGCTTTTTTCGCGTTGAATTTGCCGTCGCGCGCCAGTTTCGAGAGCGTGGCCGCGACAATCGAGGCGGCGTTGATCTCGAAATGTTTGCGCAGGTATTCGCGGTTGTCGCTGCGTCCGAAGCCGTCCGTGCCCAGGCTGACCAGACGCCCATTGAGCCACGGCGCAAGCTGATCCGGCACGATCTTCATGTAATCGGTCGAAGCGATGATCGGGCCGTCGTTTTTTTCCAGCGCCTGAACGATGTAAGGCTTCTGTTCGGCTTCAGCCGGATGCAGGCGGTTCCAGCGTTCAACGCGCAACGCGTCGCGGCGCAATTCGTTGTAGCTGGTCACGCTCCAAACGTCCGTGTTGACCTTGTGCTGTTCGGCCAGAATTTGTTGCGCTTTCAAAGCTTCGTTGAGCATTGGGCCACTGCCCCACAGGTGAGCTTTGGCTTTGCCGTTTCCGGCTTTCAGTTTGTAGATGCCTTTGATGATGCCTTCTTCAGCGCCTTCAGGCATGGCGGGTTGAGTGTAGTTTTCGTTGTAAACCGTGATGTAATAGAAGCGGTTTTCCTGCTCCTGATACATCCTGCGCATGCCGTCCTGAATAATCACAGCCAGTTCGTAAGCGTAAGCCGGGTCGTAAGCGGCACAGGTTGGTACGGTGCTGGCCAACACCAGACTGTGACCGTCCTGATGCTGCAAACCTTCGCCCATCAGTGTGGTGCGCCCGGCGGTTGCGCCCATCAGAAAACCTTTGCCGCGCGAATCGGCGAAGGCCCAGGCGAAATCGCCTATGCGCTGGAAACCGAACATCGAATAGAAGATGTAAAACGGAATCATCTCCACGTTGAAGTTAGAGTAAGCCGTGCCCGCCGCTGTGAACGAACACATCGAACCGGCTTCGGTAATGCCTTCTTCCAGAATCTGGCCGTCTTTGGATTCCTTGTAAAAGAGGAACATGTCCGAATCGTGCGGCTGGTAGAGCTGTCCCTGGCTGGCGTAAATGCCGACCTGACGGAAGAGCGAATCCATGCCGAAGGTGCGCGCTTCGTCCGGCACAATGGGGACAATGTTCTTGCCGACGTTTTTGTCCTTGGTCATCAACAGCGTCAGGATGCGAACGAAAGCCATCGTCGAAGAGACTTCACGGCCTGGCGAACCTTCCAATTGCTCTTTGAAAAACTCCAGCGTCGGCACTTGCAGTTTCGCGGCGTTCTCGTTGCGGGTTGGGTAATAACCGCCGAGCGATTTGCGCTTGTCGTGCAGGTATTTGATTTCGGGACTGTCCGCCGCCGGCAGAAAGAATTTGGCTTTCTTCGCGTCTTCTTCATGAATCGGCAGATTGAAGCGTTTGGTGAACGTAACCAGATCGTTTTCTTCGACTTTCTTGGCCTGGTGCGCGAGGTTACGGCTTTCGCCCGAAGCGCCCATGCCGTAGCCCTTGACGGTCTTGGCCAGAATGACGGTCGGTTGCCCTTTGTGCTCGAAGGCACGTTTGTAGGCGTTGTAAACCTTCAGCGAATCGTGACCGCCGCGTTTCAGGTTGCCTAGCTCCTCATCGCTCATGTGTTCGACCAGTTTGCGCAACTCAGGATACTTGCCGAAGAAATGCTCGCGGACGTAAGCGCCGCCTTTAGCTTTGAAGTTTTGATATTCGCCGTCCACGCATTCTTCCATGCGTTTCATCAACAAGCCGCTGGTGTCGCGCGCCAGCAGTTCATCCCAGGTGCTGCCCCACAAGACTTTGATGACGTTCCAGCCCGCGCCGCCGAAAGCCGCTTCCAGTTCGCGAACGATGCTGCCGTTGCCGCGCACGGGGCCGTCCAGGCGTTGAAGGTTGCAGTTGATGACGAAAATCAGATTATCGAGTTTTTCGCGGCTGGCCAGTGTGATTGAACCCATTGATTCCGGCTCATCCATTTCGCCGTCACCGAGGAAGGCCCAGACCTT
>CAZRXE010000115.1:0-5236 GCA_964603695.1 uncultured Heliomicrobium sp. | reverse complement strand
CTGGTACAGCACATGCACAAAGCGATATTTGAGCGTCAGTTCGTGATTCGGAAACTCCGCTTCACTCGTCAGCTTCACAAAGGCAAAGACCCGTTCCAGCTTTTCCAGCCGCTCTTCGACATCGTCAGGATCAAGGTTCAGCACTTGCGCCACGACCGCCGAATCAAATTCATAACCTTGCACACTCGCAGCGGTCAGCAGCTTGCGATCCTCTTCGCTGAGCTGCGCGATCTTGCGTTCGATCATTCCGCGCACCGATTCCGGCAACTCGCGTTCGATGTCGGGCAGCGTTTGCGCCAGCATCCACGACACGCTCGACTGCGAAATCACGCTGCGGTCGCGCAGGTAGCGCACCAGATCAGCCATAAACAACGGACTGCCTTCCGTCTTGGCGTGAATCAGTTGGGGAAACTCTGGCGGGAAGCGATGGCCGGGGAATTCCAGGGCTAGGTATTCGGCAATCTCGGCTTCGGTCAGGAACTCCAACAACAACTCCCGGCACACACCTCGTGCCTGCAAATCCGGCTTGATCTGCAAGAAAGGATGTTTGGCCAGCAGCATATCCGACGGCCTGTAAGTCACGACAACCAGCACATTTAGAGCATCGAACTTGCCGGCCAAAAAACTCAACACATCAACCGTCGAGACATCCGCCCAATGCAGATCGTCAAAGAAAATCACCAGCGGCTGCGTTTGCGCGACGGCTTGCAGGAAGTTGGCGAGCTCGCGTTTCATCCGCTCCTGCGAAGCGGCTTTGACTTCTGCCAACAAACGCGCGGACTCTTCGCTGTTGCCTGAAAGCGGCACGACCTGCGTGTACCACGTCGGCGCAAGCTGTTTCATTGTGGCAGCCAAAGAACCCGGCTCGCTACCGCTTGCGGTTCCGTACCGGAGCAGCGCTTCCAACGCTTCCAGCAACGGCAAATAAGCTTCGGTTCCCGCCAGTCGTTCCGAACAGCGTCCTCGCGCAATCGTGCATTGCCCTTCAGCGGCAAGCTCAGTCAGGAAATCTTCGACCAGAGTCGTCTTGCCGATACCCGGCTCACCCGCCACACAAAGCAGCGAACCTCGACCCGACTTCGCGCTGTTAAAAGCCGCGCGCAGTTCCAGGCGTTCTGGCTTGCGTCCAACTGTGCGACGGGTAGATAGAAGCGTTGGCGGATGAAGAGCGCCGCTTCCTGTTGTCCCGCTGTTTTGCTGCCGTTCGATTTCGCGCAAAGCGGCTTCAAGCTGTGCTGCGGATGGTCTTGCGCTCGCGTCCTTTGCCAGCATGCGTTGGATCAACGCATCAATTGCGGCAGGCAAGCTGGGATTTAGCTGGGCGGGCGGACGCGGGGTTTCGGTTGTGATCTGTTGCAGAGTGCCCAGCAGCGTCGAGGAATTGAAGGGGTGCGTGCCCGTCGCCAGTTCATAAAACAATACGCCGAACGCGAAGATGTCCGTGGCGCTGGTTACTTTTTCACCGCGAGCCTGTTCGGGCGACATATATTTGACCGTGCCGAGCAGCACACCGGATTTGGTTCCCGCCAGCGAATCGGCTTCGCCAAATTTTTCCCGACTGGCGTCCAGTCTGGCCAGACCGAAATCCAGCACCTTCACGTAACCGTCATCGCGCACCATCGCGCACCATGATGTTGTCGGGTTTGATAACGAATCCAGCGGGATGCTTTCCGCCGTCAGCGCTCGCAGCGTTCGCCCCGCGACCAGTTCCATTCGGATTTGGCTTCGGCTTCGACCAGAGAAACTCGCAAGGCGTCTCCGCCGCGTTTCTGGCGATGTTGCTGATGGTATTCATCCACCAACACGCGCCGCATCAATTGAGCCGCGACTCCAAAGAAGTGAGCGCGGTTTTGCCAGCTCGCATTCTTCCAATCAATTAAACGCAGCCAGGCTTCGTTAATCAGCTCCGAAGCTTGTAACAACTGCCCCGGATTCCCGCGACTGATGTAGCGTTTGGCGATGCGGTGCAATTCGGATTGCACCAGCGGAACCAGTTGTTCCAATGCCACTTGGTCGCCTTCGCTCCATGCGGCCAGCAATTGAGTGATTTCTGGTTGTGAAGGTGTCGCCATTTAGACTGAAGTTCCTTGTAGCTGTGAACTCTAAAAGCAGCAGGAATTTAGCGCAGCATTCTGAAAGCCAACAACGCTATACAGTTCACGGACACACAGGGCTTTTCCAGAGAGGGGAAAAAGAGATAACGGAACATACGGAAATAACTGAACAAACGGAACCGGAATAAGACTTTCCGTTATTTCCGTATGTTCCGTTATCTTTCCCGGAATTCCATCATTCAAATCCTCAATCTATGCCTGTGTTCGGTATAGCTTCAAAAATCTCAAAAATAATTGTTCCAACGTGGCACTTCTCGGCTTTGATTCCCGAATTCATTGACAGAGGCCGTCAATGTGTGCGGCTTCGGATGAACTTCCAACAAGGAGCATAGACAATGAAAACTCAACCTCGAGATGACAGTTTCGGCAACATCGTCTGGCTGGCGGCTTATGCTCCGGGAACGCCTCCGATTTCGCTGCCTTCGTCTTCGGCGATCAGAATTCCTGCCGGGGCCAAGATTCTTTTCCAGATGCACTATTCAAAAGCCGCTGGCAGCGTTCAGAAAGATCGTTCGTCAGTCGGCTTGATCTTTGCCAAGCAGCCGCCGGAAAAAGAAATGCTGGTTCGAGCGGTTTCAAACACTTATTTCAACATTCCGGCTGGCGCGGAAAATCATCAAGTGACGGTTTGCTGGACAGCGCCGGAAGATATTCACGTCACTTCGCTGGCTCCGCACATGCACTTTCGAGGCAAGTCACAACGCATCGAAGCCTTTTATCCGAACGGCAAACGCGAAGTCTTGCTGGATGTGCCGAATTATGATTTCGGCTGGCAGACTTTTTACACTCCGAAAGGTGGAATGGCTTTGCCCAAAGGCACGCGGATTCTGGTGACTTCAACGTTCGACAATTCAGCGAAGAACAAATTCAATCCTGATCCGGCAAAGGTTGTGCGTTGGGGCGAACCGACCTACGACGAAATGATGATCGCTTTTATCAGCTACACCAAAGACGGGCAGAACCTGAAGGAAGCTGCGATGAACGCCAACAGAATGAAATAGGTTACTCGCCGCGAATGGCGACGACCGGATCAAGGCGCGCGGCTCTGATTGCCGGCCACATTCCGGCAATCAAGCCGACGGAAGCTGAAGTAAAGAAGCCGACGATCACCGCCCACATCGGCACGGCGGCGGGAAAGTTGACTATGAAGCGAATCAGCAGCGCGAAGACGAATCCGACAGCGATGCCGATCAAACCGCCGACGCCGGTCAGCGTGATGGCTTCGATCAAGAACTGCGTCAGCACGTCGCGTCGCCGCGCGCCCAGCGCCCGCCGAATGCCAATTTCCGGCGAACGTTCCGTCACCGAAACCAGCATGATGTTCATCACGCCGACGCCGCCAACCACTAATCCGGCCAGCGCAATCGGAACCACAATCGCGGCCAGACCGACGATGATTTGTTGAATGACTTCAAAGACCTGTTCGGCGCGGTTGACGCCGAAATTGTTCGGCGCTTCGTTTGGCACGTTGCGGCGAATGCGCAAGGTCGTCGTTACTTGTTCGGTCACTTCATCGGTTTTGCCCGTTGGCGCGCGGACGACGATCACCGTGCCTTCGATTTCCGGGTATTGTTTGGCGATGGTTTCAAACGGCACGTAAATGGTGCGTTCGTCAATGTCGTCGCTGCCGATGACGCCTTCGCCTGAAGCTTCTTCCAGCACGCCTGTGATGCGGTAAATCTCGCCGTCAATGCGGACTTCTTCGTCCAGCGGGTTCGTTTCTTCAAACAACTGTCGCGCGACGCCCGCGCCGATAACGCAGACTTTCGCGCGGCTTTTGCGTTCGGTTTCAGTGAAGAACCTGCCGCGATCAACGCGCACCGAAACAATCTCCGGGAAGTTTTCCCACACGCCCAGAATCAGCGGATTGATGGCTTCGCGGTTTTTCGCCGTCATTTTGGCTTTGTTGGCCGACGGCCCGTAACTGCCGCGAATTTTCTGCGGCGAAACGGCCAGCGGTTTATCGAGCGCGGCCACGGCCAGCGCGTCTTCGTAAGTGATGTCTTTGCGCTGCCGCTCTTCGGCGGTCTGACGGCGAAAGGACGGGCCGATGCGTTCTTCCTTCGTGAAGTAAATGACGTTCGGCGCGCTCCGTTCGGTGATTGCTGCCACGCGCGCCGACAATCCGGTCAACACCGCGCCCACCATCACGACGACCGAAGTCCCGATGACCACGCCGAGCAAAGTCAACGCCGAACGCAGCTTATGTGTGCGCAAGCTGTCGAACACAGTGATGATGGTGTCGTGAAGAATTTGTTTTTGCATTCAGGTTGTAGGTTGTAGGTGACAGGTTGTAGGTGACAGGTGATAGGTGAAGGCCAAATGCCTACAACCTACAACCTATCACCTATCACCTACCTCATTCTTTTCTCAACGCTTCAATCGGATCGAGCTTGGATGCGCGCCGCGCCGGAAACACGCCGAAAACTATGCCGACCAGACACGAAACCATGACTGCCGCCAGCAACGCCCACAGGGGCATTTGCAGCGGCAGGCCGGACAGTTTGGCTGCCGTCCACACCACGCCGGTCGAAACAATCAATCCGAACAATCCGCCTGCCAACGTCAGCAGCGTGGATTCAATCAGGAACTGCGCCAGAATGTCTTTGCGGCGGGCACCGATGGCCAGGCGAATGCCGATTTCGCGGGTCCGTTCCGTCACCGAAGCCAGCATCATATTCATCACCACAATGCCGCCGACGACCAGCGCGATTCCGGTCAGCGGATACAAAATCAGCGCCACCAGATTGGTCAGTGTTTTAGAAACCTTCTCGACGCTTTTGGCTGTAACGACACTGAAATCCTCCGCTTCGCCCGGCTGCAAACGGCGCACGGTGCGCATGGCGAAGCGGACTATGTCTTCGACTTCCTCGTTGGGAATGCCGGCTTCGGATTTGGATTTGGCCAGCAGCGAAATCGAACGCGAACGCGCGCCGAAGACTTTGGCGAACGTGCCGAGCGGGATTTGGACGAAACCGTCTTGCGACGCGCCGAACAACGAGCCGCGTTTGGCGGCCACGCCGATCACTTCGTATTCCGCCGAACCGACTTTGATGAATTGGCCGACGGGGTCGCGGTCCGTGAAAAGAAACTCTTCGATGTCCGCGCCGATGACGCAGACC
>CAZRXE010000114.1:0-2663 GCA_964603695.1 uncultured Heliomicrobium sp. | reverse complement strand
CCCAGCAGGAAGACGCCTAGATACCCCGACCAGATGATCTTCCAGGGCAGTTTAGGTTCGCTATACATGCCCATGACCACGTGGTAGACCAGAGTCGGCGCAAGCATCGTGGCATAAAGCGTCAGCAGCGCCATGTACTTGCCGATGACGATCTGAAACTCCGTGATCGGCGAAGTCATCAGCATTTCCATCGTGCCGCGTTTGCGCTCTTCGGCGTAAACGCCCATCGTCAGCATAGGCATCAGGAAGAGCAGCATCGTCGAAATCACGCCGACGAAATTACGAATAATCAGGCCCGGCACATCAATGTCCGGCGGAGCGCCGCCGCCACGCTGCATGGCCTGCATCTGCGCCTGCATCGCGCGCTCGATCAAAATGCTCAGAATGTTCGAGAAGAAATAGCCCGTCACCACCAGAAACAAACCGATCACGATGTATGCAATCGGCGAAGAAAAATAGCTTCCCAGTTCGCGACGGTAAATCGCCAGAATTCCCTTCATCAGGAAAACTCCTTGGTAAAAGTAGGGCAACCTGCCGAGGTTGCCCGGATTGCTTCAAAGACGCCTTAAGAGTACGCAAGGCAACCTCGGCAGGTTGCCCTACTCTTGATTTAGGCCGCTTTCTCTTCGGTCGTCAGTTGCATGAAGATGTCTTCAAGGCTCAGGCTGACGGCGCGTAGTTCCAGCAATTCAAACCCTTTGCCGACCACTTGCGAAGCGATCTGGCCGCGCAGGTCAATGCCTTGTTCGTTTTCGACCATCGCGCTGACGCCGCCGCCGTGCTCTATGGCTTCGATTTCGACCTTACTGACGCCTTCAATGTTTTCCAGCGCGCCGCGCAAACCGTCTGCTTCGCCGCGCACGACGATGCGGACGCGCTCGCCGCCTTTCATTTGCGAGGTCAGATTCTCGGTTGTATCAATCGCGGCGATTTTGCCTTTGTTGATGATGACCACGCGGTCGCAGGTCATTTCCACTTCGGGCAGGATGTGCGTCGAAAGAATGATGGTGTGTTCGCCCGCCAGTCCTTTGATGAGGTTGCGGACTTCCTTGATCTGGTTGGGATCAAGTCCCACAGTCGGTTCGTCCAAAATGACCACGTCCGGGTTGTGAACCACCGCTTGGGCAATGCCGACGCGCTGTTTGTAACCGCGAGAGAGTTTTTTGATGAGCCAATCTTTCCGGTCGGTCAGATTGGTCATTTTCATCGCTTCGGCCACGCGACCGGGAACGTTGGCGGCTTCGACGCCTTTGATCCGCGCCACGAACGACAGGTAATCGCTGATGGTCATGTCGGGATAAAGCGGCGGCGTTTCCGGCAAATAGCCGATGCGTTTGCGCACTTCCATCGAATCGTCGAAGACGTCGTAACCGGCGATGCGCGCCGTGCCGCCCGTGGCGGGCAGATAGCCCGTCAAGATTCGCATGGTTGTGGTTTTGCCCGCGCCGTTGGGACCGAGGAACCCAAGGATTTCGCCCTTTTCGACTTTGAAAGAAATGTCGTTGACCGCGCGTGCCTGGCCGTAGCTCTTCGTCAGATGCTCAACTTCAATCAAGCCTGCCTCCGATGTATTTTGCTCAGGATTTTTATGGAATGCCGTGATGTTTTCGCCCAATCGGGCGTAACGAAGTTGCAGATTCTAGTCAGCGGTCACAAGTGCGTCAAGAGACTGATCTTTGCTTTCGGACGCGCCGGCAGTCTCTTGCGAAAACCTCGCTCGCGGCACTGACTCTCCGCGCTGTTTTATGCGCCGTCATCCGGTTGTTCGGTGGAAACGGATTCGTCTTTGCCTTCGAGCGCGGCTTTCAAGGTATGCCACGACAAACTGGCGCATTTGACGCGGGCAGGGAATTCTCGGACGCCGGAGAGAATCTTCAACCGTCCCAGATGGTTTTCTTCGTTTTCGGGATCAAGCTCGCCTTTCACCATCCGGTGAAACTCTTCGAACATTGTTTCCGCTTCCGTTTTGGATTTGCCTTTGACGGCGGCGGTCATCATCGAAGCCGAGGCTTTGGAAATGGCGCAGCCCTGGCCTTGAAAGCCCACGTCCTTGATCGTTTCGCCATCCATTTCCAGATACAGCATCAGTTGGTCGCCGCAGAGCGGGTTGTAGCCTTCTTGCCGGCGATTGGCCGCGTCCAGCACGCGGAAGTTCCGGGGTTTTTTGTTATGGTCGAGGATGACCTGTTGATAGAGTTCGCTTAAATCAGCCATAGGTGACAGGTTGTAGGTGTTAGGTTGCAGGTGTTGTGGCTTAGTTCGCAAACCTGCCACCTATCGCCTACAACCTGTCACCTACGAAAAGACTTCAATCGTTTTCTGAATGCCTTCGGCCAGTGCGTCAATTTCTTCCTTGGTGTTGTAAAAGGCGAACGAAGCACGCGCCGTGGCCGGAACGCCGAAGCGTTTCATTACCGGTTGCGCGCAGTGATGACCGGCGCGGACGGCAATGCCTTCCTGATCCAGAATCGTGCCGATGTCGTGCGGGTGAATGCCGTCAATGGTGAACGACAGCACGCTCGCCTTTTCGCGCGCCGTGCCGATGAGCGTCACGCCGGGAATCGCGCCGATGGTTTCCGTGGCGTAATCCAGCAGTTCGTGTTCGTAGGCGGCGATTTTGTCCAGGCCGATGCTGTTCAAATAATCAATCGCCACGCCCAAGC
>CAZRXE010000113.1:0-6320 GCA_964603695.1 uncultured Heliomicrobium sp. | reverse complement strand
GAAAAAGCTTCGGGTTTTCTCGCTCGGAGTAAAGCCCAATTCCAGCAGCTAAAAGAAGAAATCAGGGCGGAACTTGCGGCCTTGAACGAGGAATGTCAGCCGACGATTCAGGAGCTAAAGCGGGAGATCAAGGCGGAATTGGCCGCGCTGGACGAAGAATGCCGACCGACAATCCGCCGGGTAAAACACGAAATCAGAACGCAACTGGTAATTATCGAGGCCAAATGTCACCCAACCGTGGAAGAGTTGAAACAGGAAATCAGACCGCATTGGACGGCGCTCGGTGAAAAGACTCTGCCGACCATCCGGCAGATCAAACAGGCTGTTGGGCCGCGTCTGACAGAGTTCGATGAAAAGTACCAACAGTTTGTGCAAGACCGCATTGACCCGCTGCTCGGCAACACGCAGCGCACTCAATTGCGAACGCTGTTGAACGGAGAAAACGTGAAGTTGCGCCGCGAAGAGCAGATGGCCAATCGGCGGCTGGGCATGGGCTTGAGTTCATTGAGCCTGGCGCTGATGAGCAATATCGTTCCGCCGCTACTGCCGCTGTCCATCGCCATAGGCATTCTGGCTTCCAGCGCCAAATATCCGCAGGCCTGGCGTCAGTGGAAGGAGAATAAAAAGCTCGAAGCCATTCATCTGATTTGCATTTACAGCCTTTATCTCTGGCTGGGCGGTTACGCTTCCGCCGGAGCGTTGGGATCGGTGTTGTACGGTTTGATGATGAAGGCCAAAGCCGTCAGCGAAAACGAATCGCGCAACAATCTGGTCAACCTGTTTCAACTGCAACCGGACAAGGTTTGGGTACGCATTGACGGCATCGAGATTGAAATTCCATTTGAAGAATTGCAGATCGGCTACACTTTGGTCGTGCATGCCGGCCAGACGATTCCCGTGGATGGAACCATCATTGCGGGCGCGGCGACCGTGGATCAGCAAATGCTGACCGGCGAGGCTCAGCCCGTTGAAAAAAGCGTCGGCGATTCGGTGCTGGCTTCCACGCTGCTGATTTCCGGCATGATTGATGTCGCGGTGGAAAAGACCAAAACCGAAACAACGGCTGGGCAAATCGCTTCGATCCTGAATCGCGCAAGCCAGAACAGCAAACCGACAAGTGTCAGCGCGGTGGAAGCTGCCAACCGTTACGCCAAACCGACATTGACGGCCAGTTTGATCAGTATGCCGTTCATCGGGCCTGCCGGAGCCGTCAGTTTGATGGGTGCCAATACGACGACGGCTTCTTATTTGTCCGGCTCGCTGTCCATGCTGAATTTCCTGAATCTGGCGGCGCGCCAACGCATTCTGGTCAAAGAGGCCGCCGCGCTGGAAAAACTGCACAGCGTCACCGCCATCGTCTTCGACAAGACCGGCACGCTGACCATCGAACAACCTCATGTGGCACGCATTCACCCGTTCAAGGGGCTGGACGAAATCACGATCCTGACCATTGCCGCCGCCGCCGAAGCCCGTCAAACGCATCCGATTGCCCGCGCGATTATGACCGCCGCTTCGGAACTTGGACTGGGACTGCCGGCCATTGATGAAGCCCATTACGAAATGGGTTGCGGCATCAAGGTGCGACTGGTAATGAACGGCTCCGCCCTCAATCAACCTCTGGTTCGCGTGGGAAGCCGACGATTTATGACTATGGAAAGCATCGCCGTCCCGCCGGAAGTGGACGCGCTGGCTGCCGATTGTCAGGCTCAGGGGCATTCGCTGGTAATGGTGGCGATGAATGACGAACTGGTCGGATGCCTGGAACTGCAACCCACTGTTCGCCCGGAAGCGCAAGCAGTCATTCAGCATTTACGCGAACGCGGGCTGAAACTTTTCATCATCTCCGGCGACCAGGATGCTCCAACACGCAAGCTGGCCGACGATTTGGGAATGACAGGTTATTTCGCCAATGTCCTGCCCGAAGGCAAAGCCTCGTTGGTCGAGCAATTACAAAAAGAAGGTCACCGCGTGTGCTTCATCGGTGACGGCATCAATGACGCCATCGCCATGCGCCAGGCGAATGTTTCCATTTCGCTGCGCGGTGCCACCACCGTCGCCACCGATACTGCGCAAATCATTCTGATGGAAGGCACGCTGGATCAATTACAACACTTGTTTGAACTGGCGGGCGAATTCGAGCGCAATCTGAAACTCAACATACGCTTTACCTCCGGCGTCAGTATTGCCGCAGTCTCAGGAATTCTGTTCGCCGGGTTCACCTTTTACGCGACGGAGATTTTTTATTCCGTTTCCCTGCTTGGCGGAATGGGCATTGCGCTCAAACCGTTGCTGGATCACGGCATCACCGCCAAACAGAAAAAAGACGTAGCCCCATAAAAACCAATCGCTATTCATTGTCGCCAAGCGAAGCGCTTTTGTTGTCGCTTGCGATAAATCCTAAACAACCCATTTAATAAATCGAAAGGATGACGATCCCCCATGCAGAACAAGCTTGATGTGGAAAAGACGATTGACCAATGGAATGACGAATTTACTAACAACGCCCGCAAACCACTTCAGGATTTAAGCAAGTACAGCACCGAAAGCCTGGAGTGGTTGATGATGGAGCATTACCAGTTTTCCTTCGCCAACTGTCAGTTTTTGTGGAATGCGGCGGAAACAGCGGGAGCCTTCGACACGGATGCCGTCAAGAATGAACTCATCCGCAACTACAAGGAAGAAAGCGGCCACGCGGCTTTGTATAAGCTGGCGCTCAAAAAAGTCGGCTCGGATGTGGACACCCGCGCGGAATTCCCGCCCACCACGCAATTCCTGAAATCCATCGGCGAAATGTGCAGCCTGGAACCGTCGGCGGTGTTGGGCTTTATGTTCGCCACTGAAACGGCGGCCATCTTTGAACATCAGGTTTTTCTGGCCGTTTCGGAAGAAGTCGTTGCCCGGCACCGAGCCGGAGACGCCGGCAAACCGTTGCTCGGATTTCATCAAATGCACCTGGACGGCGTCGAACAAAGCCACAAGGATGAACTAGGCATTTTCCTGCGCGGAGTTTATGCCGATGCGGAAGTCGTTCCCGGCGAAGGGAATCGCCCGACGATTCGCCCGCAACAGGCGCTGGATGCCGGCAAAAAAGCCATTGAAACCATGAAGGCCTGGTGGACTGAACTTTTCGCGGAGCTTTACGCGAAAAACGGACTGCTGGCCAAAGCCGCGTGACATCCGGCGCGACACTTGGTGGGATAGGTTTGCAACCTGTCCCATTGGACAGCGCGTCTTGCGGTGGACAGGTTACGAACCTGTCCCACCAAATCAAGAAAATGACCAGTAAAATAAGCGCGCCGCGCGAATTGGAGCTTGTGCTCAACGCTCCGATTGGCCCACAGCGGCTGCACGACGACACAATTGTGATTGACGAAGGCGGTTGGTATCGAACCATCACGCCTTCGTCGTCGTGGCCTGCGTCAAACGAGATTCTGTTCTCGAATCTGGATGCTGACGCCTCCGACTCGGAGATTGACGCAATCATTCAGGAGTATCACCGGCAGGGATTGCCGCTCACCTGGTGTGTATATCCGTGGACGCAACCTTATGACCTGGGAAAACGGCTGCTGGCGCGCGGAGCCACGCAATCCGTCATTCAGGCGTTCATCGGTTCGACTTCGATTCCGCTGAAAGTCGTTCCCGGCGTGGAGGTGGAAACCATCGCCCCCGAATCAACGGAATCCTTCGAGGCTTATATCAACCTGATTTCCGTCGGCAATCAGCTTCCACCGGAGGAAGCTGCATTCAGACGCCGGCGTTACAGGCAATTAAACTCCGGCGCGGATCCGTGCATGCAGTTGTTTCTTGGTCGTTGCAATGGAGTTGTTGCCGGATGCAGCGCGCTGATTCTCAAACAGGATTCCGCACACATGACCGGAGCTTATGTTGATCCGGCGTTTCAGGCGCGTGGAGTTTTCCAATCGCTGAAAGCCGCTGCCGTCAATTTTCTGCGCGAACGCGGCATCTCGCTGTTCACCGGCCACGCCAACAAACAATCGGCTTTCTGGGTCGAACGTTTCGGCTCCAAGCCGGTTTACTCATACAGCATTTATCAACTTGATCCGCCGTTCGATCCGCCGTCAACACAATGAATCGCAACCTGAAAATCGCAGACAGCATGTTGGATTTGATCGGCGAAATTCCGCTAGTGCGGCTCAATCGCATTGGCCGGGAAACCGGCGCGGAGATTCTGGTCAAGCCGGAGTTTCTGAATCCGAGCGGAAGCATGAAAGATCGAGTCGCGTTGCGAATGGTCGAAGAAGCCGAAGCCGCAGGCGAACTGCGACCGGGAACACGCATAGTCGAATCCACGACCGGCAACACCGGCGCGGCGCTGGCTTTTGTGTCGGCGGTCAAAGGCTACGAATTCACTGCGTTTGTGCCGTCGGATGTCGCCGATGCCGGTCGCATGGCGATTATGCAAGCCTTCGGCGCGCGCTTTACGCCTTTTGCGATTAACGGCGAATTAGGGGATTTGGCCGGACGCCGGCAATGTCTGGATTTGACGGAAACCAAAACCGATGTTTGGTGGTCGCGTCAATTTTCCAATCCGCACAATGTCGCCGTTCACCGCGAAACCACCGCCAAAGAGATCATAGAAAAGACTGATGGTCGGCTCGACGCTTTCGTCGCGTCGGTTGGCTCCGGCGGCAATTTGCTGGGAGTCGGACAGGCGCTGAAAGAACACGATCCGAACATTCGCGTCATCGGCGTCGAACCCGATAGCTGGCGAGTGTTGAGCGCGGAACATCTGCCGGTGGTTGCGGAACTTTCCGGCGGCACGTTGGTGGCGCTGCGTGAAAGCGGCATCGTGGATGAAATCATCACGCTGGATGATGCGACGGCAATTCGGATGGCGCACCGGCTGGCCGAGGAAGAAGGCATGTTCTGCGGCATCTCCTCCGGCGCGAACGTCGCGGCGTCGGTAATGGCGGCGGAACGGCTCGGCGCAGGAAAACGCATCGTGACCTGTTTGTGCGACAGCCGCGACCGGTATTTTTTCAACGAAGCGTATGTAACTTGAAAACGTCATACGGCAAAAACTCAGATTGGTAACACACACATGACAAATCAAAGCGCGTCGTCACGCTCTGCAATTCAGACCGAGACGACACCATTTCAAAACATCACGAGCCGTTCGGCGCTGGACGATTTATGCCGCCCTTCGTTGGTGCAAATGCAGTCGAATTTGTTCGCGCTGCAATTCGATCTGATGAAGATCGTTCCGGCGCGCTTCATTCTGGAAACGGCCTTGAAAACTGGCGAGCTGCAACCCGGCGGCCTGGTGGTCGAAAGCAGTTCCGGCACGTTTGCGCTGGGGCTGGCGATTGTCTGCGCCAATCTGGGTTTGCGGCTGTCGCTGGTGACCGGACAATTGGAAAAATCGCTGGAATGGCGGCTGCGGCATTTAGGCGCGAGCATCGAAAAAATCTTCAGTGGCTCCGGTTATATGGGCGGGATTCAGCAGAAGCGGCTGGATCGTCTGAAAGAAGTCATGGCCGACAGTCCCGGTTCTTACTGGCCGCGCCAATACGACAATCCGCTGCATCCACAGGCTTATGCCGCACTGGCGAACTCCACGGCGCAATCCCTGGGCAGGATTGATTATCTGGTGGCTTCGGTCGGCAGCGGCGGTTCAATCTCCGGCTTTGCGCGCATCTTGCGGCAGCACAATCCGAAGATGTCCGTCATCGCGGTGGATCACAATTTGTCCGTTTTGTTCGGCCCCACATCCGCTGACGCGACGCCGCTGTGCAAGGAATGTTATGAGCCGTTGCTTGGGATGGGATCGGACATCGTCATTCCCAACGTTGACCACGCGCAGATTGATGACGTGCATTGGGTTCCGGTCGCGCAAATGATTCAGGCGATTCACCACATTCACAGTCATTACGGAATGTTGCTTGGCCCGACGGCCGGCGCGGCTTACGCAGTTGCCGATTGGATTGCCAAAGCCAATCCCGGCAGCCGCGTGCTGACGATTTTTCCCGATCACGGCATCCGTTATATGCAGACGGTTTACAATGCTGAATGGCTGGATGCGCGCGCTGAAGAGTTGCAACGCATCTGGGCGGAACCTGTCGTGGTGGACAGCCCAACCAAAGTCGGACGCGATTGGACGCGCTTCCAATGGAATCGGCGTAGCTATCCCGAAGTTCTGGGGCATGGCCCCGTTTCCCGGTAAGTATGGGACCAAAAATAGTCAGGCATTTAGACAGAATGACCAGGATTTCTTCAGGATTGACAGGATAGTGTTAAGGCGTTGTTGGCAGGTTTTTGGGTTGATCCCGTCAATCCTGTCACAAATCCTGTCAATCCTG
>CAZRXE010000112.1:0-6356 GCA_964603695.1 uncultured Heliomicrobium sp. | reverse complement strand
AAGCGAGGCCAAACGAGTTAGGAAACTTCCGGCGTTTTCCGCGCGCCGAACCGCAAATAGAGTGCAGGCATGAAAAATAAATTCAGCAAAGTGGAAGTCGCCAATCCGCCCAGAATCACCACAGCCAGGGGATGTTCGATCTCATGACCGGGTTTGTTGCCACCCAGGACTATTGGCAGCAGCGCCAGACCAGTGGCCAGCGCCGTCATCAGGATTGGCGCAAGGCGCTCTTCCGAACCGCGCAAAACCAACTCTTTGCCAAAGGCCTGGCCTTCTTCGATTTCCAAGTGGCGGTAATGGCTGACCAGCATGATTCCGTTGCGCGCCGCAATGCCCAACACCGTGACGAAGCCGACCAGCGAACCGAGCGAGAGCACGCCGCCGGTCAACAGCGTCGCCGCCACGCCGCCAATTAACGCGAACGGCAAACTGACAGCCACCAGCGTCACCAACCGACCGGAGCGAAAGTCAGCGTGCAGCAACAGCAAAATGCCCAACAAGGCCAAAACCGAGAGCGCGAACAAACGATTTTGCGATGCCTGCCGCGCGGCGTATTCACCCAGAAATTCCGGGTGATAGCCGCGATCAAAACTCAGGCCTTTGACCTTGCTTTCGACTTCGCGCGCGACGCTGCCCAGGTCGCGGCCTTTCACGTCGCAGGTCACGTCAATTCGCCGCGACGCGCCTTCGTGTTGAATAACGTTCGGCGCGGGTGCGATGTAAACGTCGGCTACGTCGCCCAGCGGCGCGTCGCCGCCCGCCGGCAAACTGATGCGCAAACGGCGGATGGCTTCCAGATCCGTGCGGATATGTGCCGCTCCCCAGACGACCACATCGTTGATTTGCTGCGCTTCGTAAAGTTCGCCGACTTTTTGGCCTTTGATTAACGTAGTGGCGGCGCGGCGCACATCGCCTGGCGTCAGGCCTAAGCGCGCGGCAGCGTCCGGTTTCAAACGCACTTCGATTTGCGGCACGGAAACCTGCTGTTCGATTTTCAAATTGGCCACGCCTTGCACGCCACCAATGGCTTTGCCGACTTCGGCGGCTTTGGCGCGCAATCCTTCCAGGTCAGAGCCGTAAATCCGCACCACGATGGACGCGCCCGCGCCGGTCAGCACTTCCTTGATGCGCTCTTTCAAATAGGTCAGCAAGTCGCGCACCAAGCCCGGATAGCCGTCCACGACATCCTGGATTTTGGCCACGGTCTGTTCGTAAGGCGCGTTCGGATCAATGCTGATCCAGAGTTCGGTGAAGTTTGGCCCGACGACTTCATCTGCGACTTCGGCGCGGCCAATGTGCGAACCGAAATTGCGCACGCCCGGAATGGCGCGCAACTCCTTGCTCGCACGAATGGTGATGCGATCCATCGCCTCGAGCGAAGTGCCGGGCTTTTCCACCCAGTGCATTAAAAAGTCTGTTTCCTTGAAATTCGGCAGGAACTCTTCGCCGAGGAAGGGAATCGCCGCTGCCGTCAGGCCAAACAGCAGCAGCATCGTCGCCACAGCCAGTTTGGGTTTGCTGATGAAGGCGGGCAGCAAGCGCCCGTACTGCCGTTTCAAAAAGCGCGTCAACGCCGGGTCATGTTTGCGCTTGGCCGCGCGCGGCAACAGCAACAAAGACAGCGCAGGCGTCAACGTCAGCGCCACGCCCAGCGAAGCCAGCACCGCCAGCACGTAAGAAATCGCCAGCGGGCGAAAGAACGATCCCGATAATCCGTCCAGAAAAAAGATCGGCAAAAACACCAGCACGACAATCAGCGTGGCGTAGACAATCGCGCTGCGTACTTCCAGCGAAGCTTTCAACACGACGGAAAATGCGGATTCGGGATTGCCGGCTTCGCGGTTTAGTTTCAGCCGCCGCATGATGTTTTCCACGTCAATGATGGCGTCGTCCACCACTTCGCCCAGCGCGATGACCAGCCCGGCAATGACCATGGTGTTGATCGTATACCCGCGCCAGTAAAGCACCATCGCCGCCGCCAGCAACGACAACGGAATCGCCGACAAACTGATGACCGCCGTTCGCCACTCAAACAAAAACGCGACCAGCACCAGAATCACCAGCAAACAGCCGATCAACAATGCCGACCGCAAATTCCGCAGCGCGACTTCAATGAAGGTCGCAGGGCGGAAAATCGTCGAATCCACTTCGACATCTTTCAAGCCGGGTTTCAGAGCTTCGAGCGCGGCTTCAACGTTGCGCGTGACATCAAGCGTGTTGCCTTCGGGTTGTTTTTCGACGATCAACAAAATGCCCGGGCCATCGTTGATAATCGCATCGCCAATCGGCGGCGGATTTCCTTCGACGACTTCGGCAACCGCGCCGAGCGCGAGCGGCGCGCCGTTGCGAAACGCCACAGACACGCGCGCGAGGTCTTGCGGTTTCGTTACGGCGGCAACGTGCGCGACGGACAAACGTTGATTCGGCGTGTCCACGAATCCGCCCGCCGCCACGGCCACAGCGTCGCGTGCGGCGCGCTCCACGTCGGCGAGCGTGACGTTGTGTGCGCGCAACCGATCCGGTTCGACCAGAACTTGTAACTGCCTGTCACGCTGTCCCCAAATCGCTACGTTCGCCACGCCCTGCACAGCCATCAAACGGGGGCGAACTGTCCAGCGCGCCAGCGTGGAAAGCTCCGTTTGCGAGAGCTTCTTTGACGACAATCCGATTTTCATCGCGCGGCTGGTCGAAGACAGCGGCTGCAAAATCACCGGCGGACGCGCCGCTGCCGGCAATTGCGGCGCAACCAGCGCCAGACGTTCCTGCACGCGCTGCCGAGCGGGCATCAAGTCCGTGCCTTGCTCGAAGATCAACACTACGGAGGACAACCCCAACACTGTTTTCGAGCGCAAGGTTTTCAATTGCGCCGTGCCGTTCAGCGCGTTTTCAATCGGCACGGTAATCAAGCTTTCGACTTCGGCGGTGGACAGGCCCGGCGCTTCGGTTTGAATTTCGACCAGTGGCGGCGCGAATTCGGGAAACACATCCAGCGGCGTGCTGCGCACCACACGCAAACCGACAGCCATCAGCAAAACAGCCAGCGCAACGACAATCACGCGCAAGCGCAGGGAAGTGGAAACAAGCCAATTCATAGGTAGGTGATAGGTGATAGGTGATAGGTGATGGGTGATGGGTGATAGGTGACGCACAATCTGCAACCTACAACCTGCCACCCACCACCTACGCGTTATTTTCCTGTGCCGAATTCAGTACCGAAGATTTCAGCGGCTCCTGTGGTGACGATTTTGGCTCCGGTTGACGGGCCGCGCGCCAGCACGGCGCGTGAATTCACGACGCGGCGGATTTCCACGCGGCGGCGCACGTATTGTTGAGGTGCGGTGTTTTCGTAAACCCAGGTTCCGCCGTGAATGTCGTGCAACACCGCCGACCAGGGCACGACCAGACTTTCTTCCGACGCGCGCTCGGCCAGCGTCACGCTGAGTTTTTGGCCCGGGCGCAGCGAACCGTCCGTGTTGGCGAGTTCAAAATAAAGATCGGCGGTGTCGTTCAGCGGATTGGCCGTGGGCGGTGCGCTGACGGGGCGTGCCGCGCGGGACGGCGCGCCGGGCGTGTCGTTCAGCGATTGCACCTGCGCAATCTGGCGGCGGTCAATCGCACTGAGATCGCCGACGTACACCGGCACGCGAATCCACACGGTGGACAGATTGACGATTTCCACCAACGGCGCGCCGCCGGGCACAGTTTGCCCTTCATTGGCGAAGACTTTTTGAATCATCCCGTCGCGCGGCGCGGCAATGGCGATGGCGACATCGGCGGAAACTGGGGCTTTGTCGTAACGTGCCAGCCGGTCGCGGGCGGCTTTCAGATCGGTTTCGGCCAGCGACAATTCTTCGCGCGTTTGCTCGACGGCCTTTTCGCTGCCGGCGCGGTCGCGCAGCAGTTGTTCGGCGCGGTTCAAGCGGAGCCGTGCGGCATCCACGCGGGTTTGGGCGTTGGAGATGTCGCGTTCCAGTTGCAGCCGCAAATCGCGCTCCGGCGGCAACATCGGCAGCAGGCGAAACAATGCCTGCCCCTTGCGCACGAAGCTTCCGGCGGTGAGCGAAGTGTTGGCCGACAGTGTTCCGCCGACCGGCGCGGAAACGGTCAGCGTGCGATCCGGCGGCAGTGTGATTTCGCCCGCGAAGGTGCGCGTTTGCGCGACGCGCTCGATGCTGACAGCGGCGGTTTCAACGCCCAGTCGCTCTTCGGCCTTTGGCGAAAGCTTGACCGTGGCGAGTTCGGATTCCTTGACGGCGTTTTCGATTTTGGCGGGCGCGGCTTTCTGATTTTCAGCGGCTTGCGGTCTGGCGCAAGCGGACAAGAAAGCGAGCATAACGATTAAGGCAAGGCGAGAAGAAAAATCAGTGAGTTGCAAGAAGCCTCCTTCCGACACTGCGTTCCAGTTGCGCCAGGGCGCGGGCCGTGGCCAACAGATAATCCGTTTCGCGCAAACGTTCGTCGGAATAACGCCGCGCGGTTTCCAGAACGAAAAGATAAGATGCATCGCCGGAACGATAGGCCGCGTCCGCCAGTCGAATGTCCTGTTCCAGCGGCGGCAGCACGCGCGCGCGCCAGAGTTGATGCGCCTGGCGCGCTTGCATCAGTTGCGTGAACGCTTCGCGCACTTCAGTCACCACACGCTGCCGAGCGGCAATCAATTGTTTGGCGGCGCGTTCGATGTCGGCTTCCGCGCGTGAGATGTTGCCTTGATTGCGGTTGAAAATCGGCAGATCAATCAGCAGGCCCGGCCCTTGTTCAAAACCGTTCGCGCCGCGCCCGTATTCTTTGGCAATGGCCGTGACGTTGACGATGCGCGAATGCTCCCATTTGGCGCGCGCGCCGGCAGCTTCGATGGCCAGTTCTCCGGCCTTCAATTCCGGGCGGGCTTCCAGCGCTTGTTTGATGAGTTCGTTGAGTGGCTCGGATTCAGCAACAAATTGGGTTGAAGCTTGCGAGGCAGCGGTCACGGACGCCGGCACGCTGACAAGGCGATCCGCAGACGGTGCAAGCGGGGCGGGCGGAACGATCAAATTCAACTTCACTTCTTCGCTGCCAAACCCAAGCAGGCCGCGCAGCCGTTCTTGTGTAAGCGCGGCGTCTTGCGCAAACCGTGCGGCGCGCTCTTCGATCAGGCGCGCTTCGGTGACGGCGGCGTTGGCTTCTAGTTCGCTGATGTCTCCGGCGCGCAATCTGGCGTTGACGATGACGGCGATGTCGCGGCGTTCGCGGACAAGTTCTTCGGCGACGGCGGCGCGCGTTTGAGCGGTGGAGAATTCCGCAAACGCCAATCGCACATCTCGCGCTAAATCCAGTGCGCGCACGACCAGTGTTTCTTCCACGCGCTCCAATTCCAATTTAGCCGCCGCCACACGCCGAGGCCGCTGCCAGATGGCTTCAATCGGCCAGTTGGCGACGGCTTCCAGGACGCGGAAACTGAAGGGAAAAATCATCGTCAATTGCGGATTGGCCAACAGCCCCGCTTGCACCACGTCCGCGCGCGCCAGACCGATCGTCGCCAGATCGGCTTGCAGCGCGGGGTTGTTCCATAGCGCAATGGCCACGGCTTCGTCTTCGGTCAGGCCGTCGTCGAGCGCGACGCCTTCGGGCAGCGCCGCACCGCCGGGTTTGGCCGCCGGATTGAGCTGATGACCGGTGCGCGCTTCGACGGCTTTCGACACGCCGGACGAATTGCGGTCGCCTTGCGCAAGGCTGCTGATCGGCAGCAAGAGCAATAGCGACGTTGCCAGCCACTTTCTTCGATTCGTTTCCGAAAACAGTTGGTTAAGGCGCAATCGGTTTTCCCTCCGGATCAACTTTGATTTCCGAAAGCTTTCCCGCCGTTCGGACGTGAGCCTCATAGGCCGTGACGGCGTTGTTTTTCGTGATGGATTCGACCACGGTGATTTTGCCTTTGCCAGCTTGTTTGACGATGGCGGCGCGGGCGGCGGGCGGGAGCGAGGTCAGCGGGACTTGTTCTTCGATTTCAACGATGCCGCCGCTTGTGTCCATCAGCACGTCGCGGACGCGGCCTTTGACCAGCAGCGAAACTTCGTAAAAGGTCTGTCCCTTTTCGATCTCTTCCGACAGGCCGCGAATGGTTGCGCCTTTGCTTTGTTCGCGGACGGTCGTTTGCACAGCGGCAGGCAGGTCTTTCATTTTCACCGGACGCTCGCGCTCTTCGGTTTGGGCCAGTCCCAACGACCAGCAGCAGATAGTGAGCGTTGCGGCAATCAGCAGATGACGTTGATGTTTGTGCTTCATAACTCGTGCCTCTTGCTAAAAAGTGGAACAACCTGCCGAGGTTGTTCGGCGTGCTCGAAAGACGTCTTTGAAGCGAACAGAGCAACCTCGGCAGG
>CAZRXE010000111.1:0-2359 GCA_964603695.1 uncultured Heliomicrobium sp. | reverse complement strand
TGAACCAACAACGCCTGACATTCCAATGATTGAGCCGACGGACAAATCAATTCCGCCCGAAACCATAACCATCGTCATGCCCATGGCCATAATGGTGATGACGGCAGTTTGGCGGGCGATGGCGGCCAGGTTTCCCGAAGTAAGAAACTTCGGGTCTTGCCCGAGCGCGAAATACTCGGCTAGGGGAATCAGCGTGCACAGCACAATCAGACTGATGAACGGCAAAAAACGTTTTACCCACTCTGGCATAGTGTTTTTGAGTTTTTAGTTTGTGATTTGGATAAGCCGGAAAAACGATGCGGCACGGTACGGCAGCCGTGCCGCATAGTCAAGCGTTGGAAGGTTCAGCCGCGACCGCGAAAGATTTATTTGTTGATTTGTCTGGGTGCGATTGGCTCTCGTTTCGTTCTGCCCGGCTGGCCAAGCAGCGAAGGCCGCGCAGCGCGAACCGGTTGTCTTTCGGGCAGTGATGCGCGAGAAGAAAGCACCGGACGAGCAGGCGTTTGACCAGTACAATTCACGCATTCTTCTTCATCTCCATCCAGGCGAAAGCTGATTTGCCACCGCGAATGGCCCAACAGAAAGAGCCTGGCGGTTCGTCCGGCCAGTTTGTCCGTTCCGCCTTTTGCCAGCCCGGCCACTTGCGGGTAAGACATTCCTTGCGGATCGAGCGGCAGACGATCCGGTAGCGTCCAATTCGACGGATTCGACAAATCGTCGTTGTAGGCGATATAAACGCCTTCCTGATTCCAATACTCGTTAATTGCTCGATTGAGCAGAATCACGTACATCTTCAAGTAAGTGTTGTAGTGAATCGAAGGTCCCCAAAACGCATCAGGATTGGTCTGATGCCAATCGCTCATAACCGGAAAAATCGGTGTCACTGGACCGCCGAGTCCCGGTTGATGCCATTCTCCGTTGTGCCATTTCCAAAGCTTGCCCGCGGGCTGATTACGGTCGGCATAACTCATTCGGGCGACGGACACGCCTTGTTCTTCAAGCTGGCTGTGGTAGGAACCGAAGAAGAAATAAAAATACGTTTTGCTTTGATCCAGCATGACTGAAAAATCGCCATTGCCGCCGGCAAAATAAAAGTTCCGTGTTTCGCAGTTCAGAGAATCGCTCGGCGCTTCAATAACAATGCCCAAATCATCCCAAGTCATTCCTTCATCGTGGGAAACCAACGCGCCGATGCGTGGAGCGGACAGGTGCTGATCGTTGGAACAAGTCCCGGACGGTTCATTGTGATACCAGCCATAAAGCGTTCCATCATCGTCCCGCCAGGTTGCTTCCAGCCACTTGCCGCCTTCCACGCCAATTGAATCTTGAATGGTTGTCCGGTCGGCTTTGGGCGTAAGCTGATAAAGTCCCTGGCCGCTGCTTCGGTACGGATGACGAACGGATGCAAAGACATAAAGATTGCCTTTCTCGTCCCAATGCATAGGGCTGTTGCTGTCAATTCCATCGTAAATCCCGGCTTCGGGAAGATCCGCGCCCGGCAGGCGAATCGGATACGCGGCTTCGATAGCCACTGTGGGAACTTCAACGGTTTTTTCTTTGCCGGGCTTATCGGCAAAGCTTACGGAAGTGATAACGCTGCTGAAAAACAACAAAATCAATAGAAGTCTGGCGGCCATTCTTTTCTCCATGATTATGGGCGAATTCAGCGCAAGCAAGCGCGGAGAAGTGGAGGAACTAAAAAGTAAAATCAATGTTGGGCAAACAGGGGGTTGGTAAGGGGAAATCTAAACTTTGTGGGTCAATGCTAACTTCAATAAAAATGAATTTTTACGGCACGCGGAGGATTGTAGCAGAGGCGTAGGAAATCAGGTGTTACTTTTTGTGCGCCGGGTGAATTTTTGGTGGCAGCGAACCAATCCGGCAGGAGGTGTTGAGTCGGGCGTCAATCCGCTCCTTGCCCAGTGGCAGACTGAAAGTCCGTGACTCGTCTGCCTTGGTGGCTCGCTGCCGCAAGTTGAATACTGAGAAAAGAAAATGCGCAGATCAAAAACAGAGGCTAATAGAGAATCATATCCTCTATTAGCCTCTGTTGCTTTAGCATCGTGTCATCAGTGATGCCTTCATTGCTTACTGATACTTGAACCATTCAAGAGCTGAAAAGCGCGGATGACTCCTCGCTCACCGTCTAATGTAACGGTCGAAAGCCCACCCGAGGGACCAGCCGGATCGAAAACCGGAGTTAGGCAAACGCTGGGATTCGGCGTCATGACACTTCCATTGGCATTGAGAAAAGCGTCAATTCCGGTGAGTTTTTGATTTGGTGCGATTGTCATGGTCAGGCCGCCGATTCTAATGGAGCCACGCTGTCCGCTCTCTGTAAGAGCGGTCGGAACCGCTC
>CAZRXE010000110.1:0-3422 GCA_964603695.1 uncultured Heliomicrobium sp. | reverse complement strand
GCCGCTGCCGCCCGAAGCCGAAAGCGTTGAATTGTAGGGCACGAAAGTCAGGCCGTTGATGAGCGTGGCCGGAGTGACTGTCAGGCTGCCGCAGCCGACGTTGAGTGTGAAGCTGGCCTCCGTCGTCGCGCCGCAGTTGTCGGTGGCGCGAACCGTGACGGTGTGAAGTCCGAACGGCGCGGCGTCGGTCACCGAGACCACGCCGGAAGCGTTGACCGTGGGAGCGACGGTCAACGGCGGGGTGACGCTGACGATTTGATAACCGGTGATCGAACCGTTGTCCGTGGCCGTGGTTGGATTGATGGTCGTCGCGGAGTTCAACGCCACGCCGGAGACGGGATAGCTCAGGCTCGGCGCGGAGTTGGCCGTGACGTTGACGGTCAGGTTGGCGGTTGCGGTTCCGCCGTTGGAGTCGGTGACGGTCAGCACGACGGTGTTGGCTCCGACCGTGGCAGCACAAGCCGCCGTGATGTTGGCGCTGATCGCGCCGTTGGTGTTGGTAATGCCGGTGACGGTGATTCCCGCCGGAACCGTCGTCGCGGTGACTGTTAAACTTCCGACCGGAGTTTCTCCATCGCTGACCGTCGCGATGGGGGAAACCGTTCCCGCCGAACCTTGCTGCCGGGTGAGCGCCGCGCTTGCGGTGATGGTCGGAGCGTTGTTGTTGATGGTCAGCGTGAAGCCGGTGTCGGTGGTGGTGGCGCAGTTGTCGGTTGCCCGAATGGTGATCGTATGAGCGCCGACCGGAGCGGCATTGCTGATGGAAACGACGCCGGAAGCGTTGACCGAAATGGTCCCGGTGTACGTTCCCTGCGATTGCACCGCGTAACCTGTGATCGAGCCGTTGTCGGTGGCGGTTGTGGTGCCGTTGGTTGTGGCAGCTCCGGCATTGACCGAAACATTGGCATACGCCACGTTCGGCGCGGAGTTGGCCGTGATGTTGACGGTCAGATCGCCTGTGCTGGTCAAATCGCCGTCGGAGACTTGAAAACGCACCGTGCCGCCGACGGCGTTGCAATCGGCGCTGACGATGGCGGTGATCGTGCCGCCGGTGTTGGTGATGCCGCTGACGTTGATGCCTGTAGCCGTGCCGCCCGCGATTTGCGTGACGATGAGCGAACCGGCAGCCGTCTGCGCGTCGCTGACCGTGCCGATGGTGACGGCTGCGCCTGCCGGGCTGCCTTGCTGCCGCGAAATGGTGGCGGGCGTGAAGCTCGGCCCGGTGTTGAGGTTGGTCAGTGAAAAATTGACCGGACTCGCGCCGCCAGCTGATGCGGCAACATTGTAAGCACCGACGACGGCGTTGGCCGTGAGTATACCGCTGGCAGCCGCGCCGCCGGCGATGGTGGCCGGATTGCCCGCAATCGTCGCGCTTGCGCCGCTCACCGGAGACGTGAAGCTGACGATCCCGCCGTTGACCGGTTCGCTGAAGGCGCTGGCTACAGTTACTGACAACGGATTGGCGAAAGCAGTGTTGACCGGAGTGCTTTGGTTGTTGCCGCCGGCGACGGCCAGCGTGAAACCGCGCGATTCAAACGCGCCGATGTCCGTGTTGCCGACGCGGGCGATGCCGCGTTGATCCGTAGCCGGTGCGCCCGTGGCCGTTCCCGCGTTAATGGCCGGAGAGCCGGGCAACAAGGCGATGGTGTTTGTCGTGCCGCCGTAATTGCCGAGCGGCGCGAGCAAGGCGTTGAGCGGATTGGCCAGGCTTCCGACCAGATTGCCGTTCACGCCGTTCGTGAATCCGCTGGAACCGTCGCTGTCCAGATTGTTACCCAGCGAAGTGAGTGTGCCGCCCGTGCCGATGCGGAAGTTCGCACCGATGCCGACGTTGTTGCCTGCCACCAGCGTGTTTTTCAGTTGGAGTGTGGAGTTGGACGTGTTGTCACCTACGATGTCCAACACGCCATAAGCGGTGGTGGCGCTGCTCAGCGTGTTGCCCGCCACCGTGCAATTCGTCAGCGTCAGTGTGGAGTTGGAAACGCCCGGAAAGACCGACTGCAAGATCGTTTGCCTGCCGGTGTTGCCGCTGATCGTGCAATTGGTCAGCGTCGCGGAAGCGCTCAATAAAGACAGCGCGCTGGCCTGGAACTCGCCTGTTCCAGTATTGGTATTGCCGCTGATCGTACAGTTCGTCATGGTCAGAGTGCCGAGGGTAGCAGTGACTGCGGAAAGCTCCTGCGTCGTGACGTTGCCGACAATGGCGCTGTTGTTGACGGTCAGGCTCGCGTTATTCTGGACCTGAAGGCTGCGTTGATTATTCGTCATCACACAGTCATTAACCGTCACTTGACCGCCCGGACTGACGATGATTCCGGCGGCACTGTCGCGTACCGTCAAGCCGTTGACGGTCAGTCTTTTGACCGACAACGCGTTATTGTCGTCAACAACGAAAATCGTAAAAGGAGTGGCTGCGTTGGAACGCACGGCCAATTGCTGCGCGCCCGGCCCGTTGAGCGTTAAGTCCGGATGGAAGATGGATGGCAGGGTAGAGTTGAGATTTATTGTTCCCGTTACCGCGAAGTTGATGGTGAACGGCGCGCAGACGGTTTGTGCGTGGGCTTCTCGAAGGGCTGCGCGCAAAGTGCAAACGCCGTTGCCCGCCGCCGTCTCGCAAATGTTGTTGCCGGGCACGGCGTCCGCCCCGTCGCCCAGATCGTTGACCGTCAAACTGTTGAGGCATCCAACCGTGACCGTAAATGTAGCGGTGGTAAAAGTGTTGCAATTATCCATCGCCAACACACTGATGGTGTGCGTGCCGGCCGGCCCGGCATTGCTGATCGAAACCACCCCGGCGGAATTGACGGACAGCGTTCCCAGAAAGGTGGCGGAACCGGCGCTGATGGACGAAATGCTGCCGTTGTCGCTGGCGCCGGTCAGCGGATTGATGGTGGCGCTGCCGCCATTGGCCACGGAAACCGGCGTGGCCAGATAAGTCAACACCGGCGGCGTGTTCGCCGTCACCGTCACGTTCAAGCTCGCTGTTGCCGTCAACTCACCATCGCTGACCTGCAAAGTGAAGTTGGCGTTGGTCGCCGCGCAACCGGCCGCGATGTCCGCCTTGATCGTCCCGTTCATGTTGACGATGTTGGAAAGCGTCACGCCATTTGACGGATTGGCGCTGGTGACGGTGACGGTCAGGCTGCCCGCCGCAGTTTCGGCGTCGCTGACCGTAGCAATGGTCGAAGTGGACGCCGGTGAGCCTTGCTGTTGGGAAACGCCCGTCTGCGCCGTGATGCCGGGTGGCGTGTTGGCGAACACATACACCGCCCCGGAATCACTGGCACTGTTGTCCATTTGATTGCCGTTGACCCCGGTCGCATTGCTGTCTTCCTGGTAAGCCCCGACGACCACAGTGCCTCCCGACACCGCTACCGAATAACCAAACTGGTCATCCGCCCCGGTGTTGCTGGCTTTGAGGT
>CAZRXE010000109.1:0-14273 GCA_964603695.1 uncultured Heliomicrobium sp. | reverse complement strand
GCTCCGGCGGCGGCGCATCGCAATGTTTACCTCGACGCCAACGGCGACTACATCAAGGAGTCTTCAACCTACGGCCACAAAGCGGCGGGCGTGCCGGGAACGGTGGCCGGGTTGTCTTATGCGCTGCAAAAATACGGCAAGCTGAAATGGGCCGATGTTGCTGAACCGGCGCGGAAATTGGCGGCGGAAGGCTTTATAGTTTGGCCGCAGCTTGAACGCAGTTTGAAAGGTTCAAGCGAAAGGCTTTCCCGCTATCCCGAAACCAAGCGCATCTTTTTGCGCGACGGCGATCTTTATAAAGCCGGAGAAGTTTTCAAGCAGCCGGAACTGGCCGATGTGTTTGCGCGGTTGATTAAAGAAGGCCCGCGCGAATTTTACGAAGGCAAGACCGCGCAGTTGATCGAAGCGAGCATGCGGCGCGCGGCTGACGGCGGCGCTCCCTGGATGACCGTCAATGATTTGAAAAACTACAAACCGGTCGAGCGCGAGCCGCTGCGCGGAACTTATCGCGGTCACGAAATCATCACCATGCCGCCGCCCTCTTCCGGCGGCATAGCCTTGCTGGAAATGCTCAACATTCTGGAACGCTACAACCTGCGCACAATGGGTTTCGGTTCGGCGCGCGAAACGCATTTGAAAGTCGAAGCGATGCGCCGCGCTTTTGCCGACCGCGCGGAGTTTCTGGGAGACACGGATTTCGTCAAAGTTCCTGTCACCGGTTTGATTTCAAAAGCTTACGCCGACAAGTTCGCCGCGAGCATTCAGCTCGACCGCGCCACGCCTTCCAGCGAAATCGGCCACGGCAATCCGACGGCGGCGGAATCCGGCGAAACCACCCACTACACAGTGGTGGACAAGGAAGGAAACGTCGTTTCCAACACGTACACTTTGAATGGCAGTTACGGCAACAAGATCACAGTCGAAGGAACCGGCATGCTGCTCAACAACGAAATGGACGATTTCGCAGCCAAACCCGGCACGCCGAATATGTACGGGCTGATTCAAAGCGAAGCGAACGCCGTGGCTGCGCGCAAACGTCCGCTGTCGGCAATGACGCCGACAATTGTGTTGAAAAACGGCAAGCTCTGGTTCGCCGCCGGCAGTCCTGGCGGGCCGACCATCATCAACACAGTGCTGCTGACGATCACCAACGTCATTGACCACCGAATGAACATTCAACAGGCGATTGACGCGCCGCGTATTCATCATCAATGGCTGCCCGACCAGATTCGTTATGAACCGGCGTCACTTTCGCCGGATGTGATTCGCAGGCTGCAAGAAATGGGGCACAAGTTCTCGGAAAAACAAGGGTTTCAATCCATCCTGGACAGCACGACGATGGGCGATTGCCAGGGAATCATGATTGAAGCCGGAACCGGCGTCAGACTTGGCGGCAGCGATTCCCGCAGAGGCGGGAAATCGGTCGGGTACTAAACTTTTCAACTCAAGGTGCGGCGGTCTGCTCAGTTGCCGCACCTTTTCAGCATTCTTCTCAGCATCGAACCGCGCGGTTCGGTAAGCAAGCAAATAGCCAACCGGCGTTCAACGGAACGCGGTACTCAGCAGTTTAATTGTTCGATCCATCAACAGCGATTCGTAACAGCGCGTGCAATTTATTGTCGCGCCCTTTCCCCGGAGGATATTTCCATGAAGAACGTTTCGCACGCTTCGCACATCAAGCTCAGCGTCTGCCTTCTGGTTTGTCTGATTGCAGCAACAAGCCTTTACCTATTACTACCGAACACTTCCGCCGCCGGCGGGCAGGCCGCCAAGGCCAAAGCCAAACCGGCAGCGCGGTCGGCAAAAACCAAACGCGCCGCCATCGCGCGCGCACGAAAACAAACTCGCCCAACCGACGCGGCCCAAACCGATTCCATCAAAAATGCTTTTGCTTTGACCGCTTCGCCCTGGGAAAAGTTCGAGCCGTCGTCGGTCAAACAGGAATTGCCCGGCGAGGATGAAAACGCGCGGGAAGAATCCGAAGAAGAAGGCAAACGCGCTGATGAGCCGGACAAAGCTTTACAGTATTCTCTGGAAAAACGCCTGCCCGAAGGCGAGACCGAATTGCCGCTGGAACGCTACATTCAGGCACAGGAAGAAATGAAGCTGATGCCGCTGTATTCGACGGCGGACAACCGGCTTTATTCGCGCGCCGAATTGCGCGGTAGCACCGAGCAGCCCAAACTCGGCACGTGGTCGTGGTTGGGGCCGGGCAACATCGGCGGACGCACGCGCGCCATTCTCATCAATCCGCAGAATCCGAGCATTATGTATGCGGCGGGCGTGACCGGCGGCGTTTGGAAATCCACCAACGCCGGACAAGCGTGGACGCCGGTGGCGGATTTGATTGCCCATGTCGGCGTCAGTTCGCTGGTTTTCGAGCCGGGCAATCCGAACGTGATTTATGCCGGAACCGGCGAAGGTTATGAAATCGGGTCGAGCAACGGCGTCAATATCAGCGGTAGTTATCGCGGCCTGGGTATTTACAAGTCTTCCGACAGCGGCGCGACCTGGACGCGGCTGCCGACCACTAACACGGCGGATTTTTATTACGTCAACAAATTGGCGGTCAGCACTGTTTCGCCTCAGCGCGTTTACGCCGCCACTTCGACCGGCGTTTGGCGTTCGGATGACGGCGGCGCGACCTGGACGCGCGTCCATAACCCCGGAACGCGCGGTGGCTGTCTGGATTTGGCGATTCGCACCGATCAGCAAAGCGATGTGCTGCTGGCCGCCTGCGGCACGCTTTCGCAAGCGAGCGTTTTCCGCAACGCGGACGCCGGCGGCGCGGGCGCGTGGACTTCAGTGCTTTCCGATCCCGGCATGGGGCGCACCGTGGTGGCCTTCGCGCCCTCGAATCAGAGCGTGGCTTACGCGCTTTCGACCGCGTTCACGGGCACGTTCACCAATTCACTGCACGCGCTGTTTCGCTCCACGGACGGCGGTCAGACCTGGCAGGCGCGTACGCGCAACACGGACGCCAACAAACTCAATCGCGCGATTCTCTCGAATCCGCCGCTGGCCACTGCCATTGATTGCAAACTCAGCACCGCCGATTCCATCAGCGGACAAGGCTGGTACGATTTGGCAATGGCCATTGATCCGGCGGACGAAAATCGCGTCTGGGCCGGCGGCATTGACGTGGCGCGCACGGACGACGGCGGCACGAATTGGGGCATTGCGGGCTTTGCTTACGATTACACCAGCGGCTCGTTGATTTACGGTCGTCCGAATCAAATCCACCCCGACCAGCACTTCATCACCTTCCATCCGCAATACAACGGCACGACCAATCAGCAGATGTTCGTCGGCAACGACGGCGGCGTCTGGCGCACTGACAACGCTCGCGCGGCGGTGGGCACTGCGCCCGGCAGCGCCTGCAACGCGGCCACTTCCGCCGTGCGCTTCACTCCGCTCAACAATAATTACGGCGTCACGCAGTTCTATCACGGCGCGGTGACGCCCGACGGCAAGACCTATTTCGGCGGCACTCAGGACAATGGCACGCCTCTGGGCACTGACGCCGGCGGGCCGAATCAATGGCGGCAGATTTTGCTGGCGGACGGCGGATATACCGCTGTGGATTTTCTCAACCCGTCAACGTTTTATGCCTCATCGCAGGGCGGAAACTTCCGACGCTCGACCGACGCTGGCGCGACCTTTGTTTCGTCTACGCTGGGATTGACCCTCAACTCCGTTTTGTTCATCACGCCGCTGCATTTGGATCCCAGCGACCCGCTGCGGATTTACGTCGGAGGCGACATCATAAACCGCAGCGACAACGGCATGTCCAATTGGACTAGCGGCGGTTCGTTGCGCAGCGTGACGGGACTGACGGACACGATGTCGGCCATCGCCGTGGCACCGACTGACGCTAATCAGGCGCTGTTCGGAATGAACAGCGGCAACATCGTACGCACTACTCGTGCGTTGTCGCTCAGCCCGGCCAATCCGCTTTCGAGTACGCTGGATCGCGCGCGGCAACCGCGCGCCGGTTTTGTCTCGTGGCTGGCCTTCGATCCGAATGACCGCAACATCGCTTATGCCACTTATTCGACCTTCGGCGGCGCGCACGTCTGGCGCTCGACCAACGCTGGCGATTCGTGGACAAGCATTGACGGCACGGGCGCGACGGGCATCCCTGACATTCCTGTGCATTGCATTGTGGTAGACCCGGTGAACACTGCGCGGCTGTATGTCGGCACTGATCTAGGCGTATTCGTTTCGCTGGACAGCGGCGCGACCTGGGCCGTCGAAAACACTGGCTTTTCCAATGTCGTGACCGAATCGCTGGTGCTCAACACGGCGGGCGGCGTCACGTCGCTCTATGCCTTCACGCACGGACGCGGCGCGTTCAAAGTCGCGACCGGCACGACCGGCTGCAACTTCTCGCTTTCGCGCACAGGGCGTTCAGTGGCGGCGGCGGGCAGCGACTTGACTGTGGATGTGACCGTCGCGCCGGGCGGATGCAATTGGACTGCGACCAGCAACGTTCCGTGGATCACCCTTCAACCCGGCGCGGGCGGTTCGGCCAATGGAACAGTGGGCATGAAAGTCGCGGCCAACACCGTCATCGGACGCCGCACAGGCACGGTGGCCATCGCCGGGCGCAGCTTCACAGTGACGCAGGACGGCCAACCGGATGTGGATTCGCCCACACTGCGCATAGTCACACCGGCCACGCCGACGGTCGCCACCACTACGGGCGCAATCAGCGTTGCCGGAACCGCCAGCGATAATCTGCGCGTGGCGGCGGTGACGTGGCGGTCGAATCGCGGACTTTCCGGCACGGCCAGCGGCACTGCGAACTGGACAATCGCCAGTCTGCCGCTCGCCACCGGACGCAACGAAATCACCATCACCGCTTCGGACGAAGCCGGCAACGTCAGCAGCGCAGGTATGCTCGTGGCTACCAGCACGCCGTCCGCAGTGTTGGCAACGGTCGTCGGCACAGGGACATTCGGATACAACGGCGAAAACGTTCCCGCTGTGCTGGCCAACATCACCAATCCGTCGGGGACTATGTTCTTCGACGCCGGCGGCAATTTTTACTTCGCCGATTTCAACGGTGCGCGCGCTCGCAAAGTCTCTTCCGCCGGTTTGATTACTTCCGTGGCCGGAAACGGCTCGCCTGGTTTTTCCGGCGACAACGGGCCGGCTTCGGCGGCGCAATTGGCGCAACCCCGCGCGGCAATGGCCGATAACAACGGCAACATTTACATTCTGGATTCCGGCAATCAGCGGATTCGCCGCGTGGCCGCCGCCACCGGCATCATCACGACTTTTGCCGGAACCGGTGCAACCGGCTTTGACGGCGACGGCGGGCCGGCCACTTCGGCACAATTCAACTTCGGTGGCCTGGGTGCGATGGCCTTCGATGCGTCGGGCAATCTGCTGGTCGCCGACAGCGGCAACAATCATTCGCCGCATCGCCATTGACACGGGCATCATTACCACCATTGCCGGCGGCAACGCCGGCTTCAGTGGTGACAACGGCCCGGCTAGTGCGGCCACGATGCGCAGTCCGCAATCGCTTCACTTAGACAAAGGCGGCAATCTTTACATCGCCGACAACGGCAACGCGCGCATTCGCCGCATCGCCGCCGGAACCGGCGTGATTACCACCGTCGCCGGCACAGGCTCCACGGCCTTCAGCGGCGACGGCGGCCCCGCGCTCAACGCGGGCATCGGTGCTGTTTTCGGCATTGCAGTTGATGCCAACGACAACCTCTATCTTTCCGATGTGAACACCAACCGCATTCGCCGCGTCAATGCGGTGGACGGCGTCATCACGACCATCGCCGGAGGCGGCGCAACCGGCTTCACGCCGGACGGCACCGCAGCCATCGGCGCTAGCCTTTCGCTGGCCCGGCATCTGGGCGTGAATCCGCAAGGCGCGCTGTATATCGCCGAAGCCAATAACTTCCGCATTCGCAGGCTCGTCAACGGCGTAGCCAACGACACGACACCGCCGACCATCGCCATCACTGATCCCGCCACGGGCGGCACATTCACGGCGACCACGGCTGCAATCGAACTACGCGGCACGGCGTCGGACAACGGCACTGTCGTCTCCGTGCGTTGGAGCAATGATCGCGGCAGCAGTGGACAGGCTAACGGCACGAACAACTGGTCTGCTCCCGGCATCGGCTTGCAACCCGGTCTCAATCGGCTGACGGTCACCGCCTGGGATGTGAGCGGCAACGCCGCCAGCGTGCAACTGGCGGTGATGTACGCGCCCGAACAAGTCATCTTCACGGTTGCCGGCACGGGTGCGGCTGACAACACTGGCGACGGCGGACCGGGCGCTGCGGCCACGCTCAATCAACCGCGCGGCGTGGCAGTGGACAGCAAAGGCAATATCTACATTGCCGACACGCTCAATCGCCGCGTGCGCCGAGTTTCGCCTTCCGGCGTGATTACGGCCTTTGCCGGAACAGGCTTGATCGGCTCCGGCGGCGACGGCGGGCCGGCAACTGAAGCCACGCTCAGCTTCCCGAACGCGGTGGTGGTGGACAAGAACGACAATGTTTACATCAGCGACCAGTTCGCCAGCCGCGTTCGCAAAGTCACGCCCGACGGCAAAATCAGCACCGTTGCCGGAAACGGCAACGGCGATGTCATAGGTTTTGTCGGAGGTTTCAGCGGCGATGGCGGCCCGGCCACGCAAGCACAGCTCAATCAACAAGTCGGCATAGCGGTGGACAAGGACGGCAATGTTTTCATCACCGACCGGCTCAACCATCGCATCCGCCGTGTTGACGCCGCCACTAACGTCATCACCACCGTCGCGGGCAACGGCCAGGCGGCTTTCGCCGGCGACGGCGGAGCGGCCACGCAGGCTTCACTGGCTGCGCCGACCGGCGTGGCGGTGGACGGCGCGGGCAATCTTTACATCGCCGACAGCGGTAATCAGCGCATTCGCCGCGTCAGCGTCGCCGACGGCAAAATCAGCACCATCGCCGGCACGGGCGCGGCAGGTTTCGGCGGCGATGGCGGTCAGGCGGCCAATGCACAGGTCAATCTGGGTTATCCGGCCATGCTCTCTTTTGACGCGGCAGGCGACCTGTATTTTGCCGACCTCAACAATCATCGCATCCGCAAGATTGCGCTCGGCAGCGGCGTCATCACGACCGTCGCCGGCACAGGACTTCCGGGTTTCAACGGCGACGGAACCGGCCCGACCGGAACCACGCTGGCGTTTCCGACCAGCGTCGCTTTCGACGCGACGGGGAATCTGGTGATTGCCGATGCCAGCAATCACAGGATTCGCCGCGCGCGATTGGCTGCCGGATTGCGCACTGTGAGTACTGTTTCCGCCGCCAGCTTCTCCATGACGGCGGGTCTGGCAGCGGAAGAAATCGCGGCCATTTTCGGAAACAATCTGGCGGCTTCGATGGCTTCGGCAACGACGCTGCCACTGCCGACCACGCTGGCGGGCACGACGGTGCGCGTTCGCGACAGCCTGTCGGTTGAAAGGCTCGCGCCGCTGTTCTTCGTTTCGGCGGATCAGATCAACTATCTGGTTCCGAGCGGAACCGCCGCCGGTATCGCCACTGTCACGGTCATTAACGGATTGGGCGAAATCGCCACCGGCACGGTCACGATCTCAAGCGTCGCGCCGGGACTGTTTTCCGCCAACGCCACGGGCACGGGCGTGGCCGCCGCTGTTGTCTTCCGGCGCAATGCCGCCGGGCAGGACAGCTACGAACCGGTCGCGCGCTTCGATTCGGCCACAAACCGATTTGTCGCCGTGCCGATTGATTTGGGGCCTGCGGGCGATCAGGTCTTTCTGATTCCCTTCGGCACGGGCTTCCGCGCCGCAACCGGCCTGAACAACGTGCAGGCTACGGTCGGCGGCGTTCAGGCTCCGGCGGTCTTCACGGGCGCAGTTCCAGGATTGCTCGGCGTGGATCAAGTCAATCTGCGGTTGGATCGAAGTCTGATTGGACGCGGCGAGGTTGACGTTTTGCTGACGGTTGACGGCAAGACTGCGAACCCTGTTCGCGTGACGATCAAGTAGGCTGAATCAATTCATTACCGGATTATGAAGCCGACGCGGAGAATAAAAATCTCCGCGCCGGCTTTTCGGCATTTTTTACGGGCAGGAATCAGCGGGAACGGCCCAGCTTCAAAGAGAGTCGTCACTTCAGCCAATGTTCCAGATTTCGAGCCACGAAATCGTCATCGTTCAGGTGCGGGTAAGCCTGATAAATGCGGTCAATTTCCTCCATCTGACCTGGCGAAAGGTCTTCGCGCGGATCCAGACACCAGCGTCCGGCGAGCAAGCCCTGTCGGCGCAGAATTTCATGCAGCCCGGCGATGCAGCCCGCGAACTGATGGCGCGCGTCGAACAGCGCCGCGTTCGCGTCCGTGATTTCCGCCGCCTGGGCGAGCAGTTCATAAGCGCCCGCGCCGCCCTGCCGTTTGCAGTGACGCACCGCGTCCAGCAATTCCACTGCGCGTTTCGTCCAGACAGCCCAATGGCCGAGCAAGCCGCCGGCAAAATCCGTCAGTAAATCCGCCAGGATGTTGTCGTCGTTGCCGGTATAAAGCGCGATTTCGTGTCGCCGTCCGCTTTCGGTCAGGGCGCGAACGACATCCAGAGCTTGATAGCGATTGAAAGGCGCAACCTTGACCGCCACGACGTTCTCGATCTCGAAAAACTCGCGCCAGAAACCGTAATCCAGCGCGCGTCCGCCGACCGCCGGTTGCAGATAAAAGCCAATTAGCGGAATGACCTCGGCCACGAGGCGACAATGCGTCAGCAGTTCGGCGTTGGACGCTTCGCGCAAAGCCGCCAGACTCAGCAATCCGGCGTCGTAACCGCATTCGCGCGCGAAGCCCGCTTCAGCCACTGCTTGCGTCGTTCGTCCGCAAACGCCCGCGACTTTGGCCAGCGACCGCCCGCTTTGTCGTTCAAAGTCGCGCGCGGTTTCCAGCGCCAGTTGCAGCACGGGGGCGAACAAACCCACCTGCGGTTCGCGAATGGCGAATTGCGTCGTATGCACGCCGACAGCGATGCCGCCCGCGCCTGCCGCGCAGTAATAGCGCGTCAACGCTCTTTGCCTGCGCTCGTCCAGTTTGCGCGCGGCGGTCAATGCCAGGGGATGCGCCGGAATCACCAGACCTTCCAATAACTTTTCGCGGAGTGTCATCATCGTTAAAACCTTCCATCGGTGACTTCAAACTTCGTCGGTTTGCCCAGACTTGCGCCGCCCGCTTCGATCCAGCGCGCGACGCGCTCCATCAGTTCGCCCAGCGTCACAGATGGATAGCCGAGCAGTTGATGACAAAGCGCCGCATTGCTGAGCAAAGCCGTTTCGGCTTCCTGCCCGACAAAACTGACGGCGCGATCAAAACGTCGCGCGAAGAATTCCGCCGCGCGGCGGGTCGAAACCGTTTCCGGCCCGGTCACGTTCAGAATGCACGGCGGCGACGCGCACAGTTCCAGGCTGCGCAGCGCATACGAATTCGCATCGCCCTGCCAGATAACGTTGAAACTGCCGACTGACACATTGACAGGTTCGCCCGCCCGAACTTTGCGCGCGATATCCACCAGCACGCCGTAGCGCAAATCCACGGCGTAATTCAGCCGGAAGAGCAAACAGGGCAAGCCGAATTCGCGCGAAAAATATTCAAAGACGCGCTCGCGTCCCAACCCTGAACTTGCGTATTCGCCGCGCGGCGCGGGAGCGTCGCTTTCAATCGCGCCGCCCGAACTTACGCCGACGAAGGGATAAACGTTGCCGGTGGAAAACACCACCGTGCGCGATTGGCTGTAGCGTTCGGCAACCAGGCCGGGCAGGTAACTGTTGACGGCCCAGGTCAGGTCTGAGCGTTCGGTCGAACCGAACTTGCGCCCCGCCAGAAACAGAACATTTTCGGCATCTGGCAAGTCCGCAACCTGCCGGCGATTGAGCAGGTCGCAGGCTATGGTTTCAACGCCCGAAGCTTCCAGTTCGTCGCGCGCAGCGGCGGAAGAGAATCGCGACACGGCCATCACGCGGCACTTGTTGGTCGCCGACAGCGCCGCGCGTTTGATGCGGCGCGCCAGCGAAGGCCCCATCTTGCCGCCCGCGCCGAGAATGACAATGTCGCCGGACAATCGGCGCAACGTTTCAACATCCGCCACATTCGGCGCGGCCAGCGCGTCTTCCAGTTGTGCTTCGGTTTCGATAAAGGACATTTGATTTCCTCCGCCGCGATTCCTTTCCATCAACCAAACTCCGGCCCCAGAATTCCGAATTGTTGCGCGGGCAGTCCGGGATAAGGATTGCCGAGATAGAACATGCGAATGAAGGAACGTTGTTCGCGAAAGCCAGTGGATTCAAGCCAGACGCGCCAATCAGATTCAAAATGCGAAGCGTCAATCACGAAGCGCCGGCCTGCCTGATGCTGCAAACAGGCGGCGACCAGCGTTCGCGCCACGCCTTGATCGCGCGCAACGACCGGTCCCAAATGCTCGAAATTGAAACCGTGCCGCCCGAAAGTGTAGCCGACGATTTGTCGCTGTTCTTCGATCACCCAGGCATATTCCGGCGCGCCCGACAGCAGCCATTTCAGCGACACGCGACGATCCGCGCCGAAGACTTCGCGATCAAAATCCGCCACCGCCGGCCAATCCGCTTTCGTCATCGGACGCGCAGGATTGTCTCTCAACGTCGAGCCAGTGGCCGGCACAACGGCTTCCATCCGGCTCAAACCATATTCGTCAACAAAGCCGAGTTTGCGATAAACCGCGTGTCCGGCGGGCGTGGCATCGAGTTTTATCGAAGGCATTTCTTCCAGCACCGCCAACGCCTCATTCATCAAGCGCGTGGCCACGCCCTGTCCGCGTTTGTCAGGATCAACCAACACCATGCCGATCCAACTAAAACGGTTTTCGTATCTTGCTGTTGCTACGGTACCGATGACGCGACCGGCTTCCACCGCGACGCGGCAACCTTGCGGGCTGAGACTTAAAAACAGCTCCCAATCACGCGCGGTCTGGTTCCAGTGCGCCGCGCGACACAGTCGCAACCCCGCTGCGATGTCGGCGATAGTCATCAGGCGAAAACAGATTGATGGATTCATCGTGTTGATGTGTTCGCTCCGAACTTTAACTTCTTGCTGTATCAGCGAGTGATGAGCGGGAAGCTATCGAAACAAGCCTTCAACGTAGCCGATTTCGTAGGCCATAAATAATCCGAAGCCGAGGCTGAAAATTCCGGCCAGCGCGCGGACGGCGAGGTTCGTCCATTTGAAAGAAACCGTCGTGAAATGGATCGGCAGGCTGAGCAGCAAACTCATGACCATCATTCCGCCGATGGAACCGATACCGAAAATGAGTATGTAAACGAAGGCGAGCGCGGTGGATTTGATCGTCGCCAACACTGCCAGCATCAGCGCGGCGCTGCCGGCCAGACCATGAATCATGCCGATGACCAGCGGACGGAAACCGATTTTCAAACCATGGTGCGTCTGCGGTTGCGGTTCGGGTTGGCCGTCATGCAGGTGCGGATGGACGTGGCGATGGCCGCCGTGTTCGTGCTCGTGAAAATGTAGTTTGCCGCCGCGCGCCAGTTTGACCAGCACGTTTGCGCCCAGTGCAATCAGCATCAAGGCGACACAAAACTCTAATGGCTTTTCATACTTTTCAATCTGCACGTGCAGAAAGATGACGGCGACGCCGGCAATCAACAGCGACACCGTGTGGCCTATGCCCCATAACCCGCCGATCAAAATTGAGCTGAACAGATTTTTGCGTTCGCTGACAATGGTGGAAACCGCCGCCAGATGATCCGTGTCCAGCGCGTGGCGCAGGCCGATGACCAGACCCAAACCTAGAATCGCTGCGGCGGAAACCTTTTTCGCTTCTTCCAGTTCGGCCTGCCAGAAATCAGCGAGATTGACGCCGAATTGTTTTAGTCCTTCATAACAGAGAGCCAATCCAATCACTGTCACGGCTGCGGCACTAATTACCGGCAAAAGATGCATCCAACGGCTGACGCGGGGAACTTTTACCAACAACCTTTCCCCATAAACGAAAGCCAGCCCTACCGCCGTCAAAACGCTGGCCAGCCCCAAACTAAAAGCAGTCACTAAAACCAGTGCGTAGCCTACACGCTGAAGCGAAATCGCTCCCAGCAACAACAACCACGCCGAAGGACAAGGAATGATGCCACCCGAAATGCCCAGCGCAATTAAACTGCGCCCAGTGATGCGTTCCGGCGGCAAATGTGAATGCGTGTGGTCGTGGTCATGACCGTGCGCGTGATCGTGAGAATGGCTGTAAGTGCCAGTGTTCAATAAAGCGTCCAGACGCCTGCGAAACATTCCCGCGCCGATTACGACAATCAAAACTCCTGATGCCAGAGTTAATCCGCTACTGAGCTTTTCGGCGGAAAAGTAGCTGGAAGCAAAAAAGATCAAAAAGCCGCCGACATAAACCGTAAAGGTGTGCGCAACGGTGACGGTTAGTCCCAGCAACATGGCGTGTTTTGTCGTACCTCGTGAACCGACCAGATAAGCTCCGGCGACGGCTTTGCCATGTCCTGGCGTCAAGGCATGCGCGCCTCCCAAGATGAACGCCAGCAATAAACCAATCAGCATCACGCCCGGCGTCAGTGTCGGAACGGAAATCAATTCGGCAAATCTATCTCGTGCGGCAACGATAACTTTGCCGTCGCGCAGCGTCAGCGGTTTAGCATTCGCCGGCAACGCGCCGCGCGTGACGGACCATTCGGCGCGACGTTCATTGAGCGGTGCCATCAGCAGGTCTTCGGGATAAACGTTCAATTCGTCCGTCAGACTGTTGCCAAAAGCGTTGCTGTCGAAAACCGTCACACCGTTCATCGGCTTCACGACCAATTCGCGCCAGCCTGTGCGCTCGGGCAGATTGGCATTCTCGAACTGCAAGCGCGAAGTCACAGCCGTCGGCCATTCGCCCAACAGATTGAATACCAGCCGCATTGTCAGCAAGCCCGCCGCGCCGGGATTTTGCGCGATGAATTTGTCTTCCAGCTTCAAGGCCACTGGCGCGTCATCCGCCGTCAGTTTCAACCCGGCCAAATAAGAAGGCGCAACGCGTTCCAGATACGCCTTCAATTCGGCTTCGGACAGTGCGCCGTTTTGGTCGGTGTCGGCGGTTTGCGATTCCTGAAAGGTGGGGACTTCGGCCAGATCCACGACGTAGCGAATTCTGGCGCGGTCGCTGCCGGTTTCGATGCGGGCGAAATGATTGATGGTGAAATTGCCAAGCGGATGCGCCAGGGCCGTGACGATCAAGCCCGACAAAAACAACATCGGCAACAACAGCGAAACGCGGCGGGATGCGGTGAACGAAGGCATGTGGTTCCTCTAAAAATTCCGGTAAAAATTCCGGTTACTCAGCCAACGCCTGTTTGGCAATCGGCGCGTGCCGAGGATCAAATTGCGGATTGAGTTTGAGTGCGCGTTGCAGCAAATCGCGTGCAGCGGCTTTGTCGCCGGCGGCGCGCGCGATCATTCCCGCGTGATAAAGCAATCGGGCGTCCTGCGTTCCCAATCGCAGAGCGGCTTTGCTCAATTGCCGGGCTTCGTCCGGTTTGCCTGCTTTGAGCGCAGCCCAGGCCAGCGCGTCCGCGCCGTAAATGTCCTGTCGCGCTTCGTATTCGCGTTTGGCGATTTTGTAAGCCTCTTCCGGCTTCAAGTCGTGATCGGCGTAAAAGAGCGCCAATTGCCGGTCGTAGACATTGCCCAGCGCCGCCAGCTTTTCGCAGAGCGCGAATTGCGCGCCGGCTTCAGGCTTTCGCCCGGCCAATTCGTACAAATCGCCTAGCGCGGCGACGAAAGAAGGATCGGGCAGAATCTTCGTGGCGCGTTCGTAATTTTCAATCGCTGCGTTCAGGTCGCCTTGCGCGACGCGCGCGCGTCCAAGCCCAGCCAGCGCGCGGTAGTAATCGGGAAAAGTAACGAGCGCATCGCGGTAATGTTTTTCGGATTCGGCGTAGTTGCCGGTGTTGAACGCCAGTTCGCCCAACTGCCAGCGCGTCCAGGCTACGGTTTCGCGTTGTTGCGGAATCATCTCCAGCGCCAGCAGCAAGGCGTTGGCGAAATGCGTTTTGGCCTGCGCGTCTTTTCCGCGCAGCAGCGCCAGCCGTCCCAACCGGGTTTCGGTGGTGTAGCCTCCGCGTCCACGCTGTTCCATTTCGTAAAAAGCTTTGTCCGCGCTGTCGTAATCGCCGAGTTCAAGTAGCGCATCGCCGAGGGTTTGATAGGGATATGCTTTCAGGCCGTCGAGTTCGATCAGG
>CAZRXE010000108.1:0-2769 GCA_964603695.1 uncultured Heliomicrobium sp. | reverse complement strand
CAGGTCATGAAAATCAAGCACGCTCCCTCTTTTTATCAGCCGCTCGGCGGAGACCTTACGGCGTGAAGTAGCCCGACGCATTCGGGATTAATTTTGTGCTGAAGACTTCAAAAAAATGTAGTGCGGTTACCGCGTGGCTTGCTGGCGAGCGCCAAGCAGCGTTGCCTTGCCAGTCAGCGGGACGACTTTGTAGACTCGCGTCTCCTCGCATAACAGTTTAGGTGGTTTTAGCGGAATGATTTATGAACCTTTCAAGAACAATGACATTGCGAAAAGGCTGTCGGCGGAACGAAGCAAGGAGTTGCGAACCGAAACGCCGTTCGCCGAGTAGCCGACCCACCACCGGCGCGGAGCGTGTTGCGCGACCGAAACCGATTCAATCATCGCGCCATCTGGCGTTTTTGGGACTGTTGCTTGTAGTTTTGTGTACGCCGATGGTCGGCGCGCAATCGGAATTGAATCAACTGATTGACGACTTGCAGGCGAAATACAACAAGCTCTCGTCGCTCTCGGCGGACTTCACGCAGCTGTACAACGCGCCGGGACAGAAATCTCGCCGCGAAAGCGGGCGCGTGTTGCTGCGCAAACCGGGCAAGATGCGCTGGGATTACACCGCGCCGGAAACCAAGCTTTTCGTCAGCGACGGCAAATGGCTTTACGAATACATTCCGGCGGACAAATACGCTTCGCGGTCGGCGGTCAAGGAATCCGGCGATATGCGCGCGCCGTTCGCCTTTCTCTTGGGCCGCGGAAACCTGCGGCGTGATTTCAAAACCATCGAATTCGCCAAAGAATCGCCCGCGCGCGCGGGCAACAAAGTCTTGCGAATGGTTCCCAAACGCGCGGCGGATTTCAAAGAACTGGTGCTTGAAATCGAACCTGGCAGCCTGCAAATCGTGCGGCTGACATTGATTGAAAGCGGCGGCGCGCGTTCGGACTTTCTCTTTTCCAACGTCCGCGAAAACGCGCCGGCGGGCGATGACCAATTCACCTTCAAAGCTCCGGCAGGCGTTCAACTGCAAACCAATTGATCGTGAGAGAAGGAGGACAAGGTGGCTTACAGCGAAAGACTTGCGGATCGTGTGCGCGCAGCGTTTGCCGCGCAGTCCGGCGTTTCGGAAAAGAAAATGTTCGGCGGGCTGGCGTTTCTGCTCAACGGCAATATGTGCTGCGGCATTGTCGGAGACGAATTGATGGTGCGCGTGGGGCCGGCGGCTTATAAACAGGCGCTGGCCGAACCTCACGTCCGGGAAATGGATTTCACCGGGCGCGCGATGAAGGGGATGATTTACGTCGCCGTTGACGGACTGCTTTCCGATCAACAAATCGCCGCTTGGGTCGAAAAAGGCCGCAAGTTCGCGAAAATGCTGCCGGCGAAATAACGGCGGCGACCAACACGTTTGACAAACCTGACTGATGACCAAACTTCATATCTTTTCTGACTTCGACGGAACCATCACTGAAAAAGACACACTGATTTTTTTGACCACCAATTTGGGCGGTGGCGCGCAATTGGTGGAAGCCATCGGGCGGTTGATTCGCGCGGGAACACTATCCTTGAGCGAAGGCATCGCCGCCGAAATGCGCAGCATTCGCTGTCCGTTTGCCAAAGCCGAGGCGCTGCTCCGCGAAAAGGTTCGGATTGATCCAGGCTTTGTTACTTTCGCCGCCTGGTGTGAGGAAAAACAGATTCCGCTGACTGTGCTGAGCGCGGGCTTTCAGCAATTGATTGATTTGTTCATTCGCCGCGAAAACTTTCCGCACCTGGAAATTCTGGCAAACACCTTGCGACCAAACGAAGAAATCGGCTGGCAATGCGTCTTTCGCGACAAAACGCCGGACGGCCACGACAAAGCCGCTCCATTGCGAGCAGCCCAAAAACGCGGCGAACGCACGATTTTTATCGGCGACGGTTTGTCGGATCGTGGCGCGGCGGAGGCTGCGGATGAAGTCTTTGCCAAACACAGTCTGGCTGAACATTGCCGCCAACGCGGCATACGCTTTCACCCTTATGAAACCTTTGATGAAGTGTTAAAGCAATTGCAAAGCAGGTTTTAAGAGATGACCACCACCGGACTAATTCTGAGTCAACAAAGCGAAGAGCAGGCATTGAAACAGCGACGCGAGGAATTGACTACGCTGGAAACCGTAGTGGCCGAGCGCGAATCGCAACTGGCCAAATTGCGCGGCGAGATGGCGGCGTTTGAAAGTCGTTACTTGAACACCGTCGGCGACCGTTACAACGAACTGGCCGAAATCGAAAAGGAAATCGCCAAGCTGCAAGGGTTGGAATCGGACGACGATTACGACGGCGATTCGCTGGCCGAAGACGAAGTCGGTTGCGGCCAGAACCGTTTTCACTCGGACAAGCTGAAAAAGCTGTATCGCGAAGTCGCGCGCAAACTGCATCCCGATCTGGCTTCATGCCCGCAGGAGCGCCAACACCGCCATCAACTGATGGTCGAGGTCAATCGCGCTTATGAATCCGGCGCGGAAGACCGTTTACAGGAACTGCTGGAAGCCGGCGCAAGTCTGGAAGCAGTGGAAACCGACGGCGCTATGTCCGCCGAAATGATTGTGCTGTTGCGCCGCGTGGCCGACGCCAAAAAGCATATCGCCGAAATCGAATCCGACATCGAGGAAATTCAGGCTTCGGAAATTTACCGCCTCAAGCTGCGCGTCGAAAATTCCGAAGCAATGGGCATTGATCTGTTCGCCGATCTGCTGTCGCAAGTAGACCGGCAAGTCAAAAAAGCGAACAACCGGCTG
>CAZRXE010000107.1:0-2125 GCA_964603695.1 uncultured Heliomicrobium sp. | reverse complement strand
CACGCCGATGCCGCAGTATTCGACGATGTTTTTGATCGTCTCGCTTTCCAGTCTGGGCTTGCCGTTGCTCAATGGCTTCATCGGTGAATTCCTGATTTTGCTGGGCACGTTTGCGTCGCCGGTTCCGCACGCGTGGTTGTTCGCGGTGCTGGGCGCGACGGGCGTGATTCTTTCGGCGGTTTACCTGCTGTGGATGTTGCAGCGCGTGCTCTTTGGCGAAGTGACCAAGCAGGAAAATGCCGAACTGGAAGACATGGATTTGCGCGAAAAAGTGGCGATTATCCCGCTGGTGGCGTTTGCGCTGGTGATGGGCATTGCGCCGATGAAATTTTTGAACAGCACGGAAAAAGCCGTCAACGCAGTGAAAGAAGCCGTCGTCGGCAAACCGGCGAAAGTTGCCGTCGCTCCCGCGCCTGCGGCAAATCCCCCGGCAGCGGGACACACGGAAGCCGGACACGGAAATTGAATCTCTAAAAACCATGCAACTCGATCAACTTAATCTCAATTACGCGGCCATCGCGCCGGAAATCATCACCTCGCTGGCGGCGGTCGCGATCATGCTGGTGGACGCGCTGTCGAAAAAAGGCGCGCGAACGATCAACGCGGGCATCTCGCTGGTTGGTTTGGTGCTGGCGCTGATTGCGGTCTTTGGGCTGCGCTCGGTTGGCGGCGGCAGTTTCTTTGCCGGGATGGTCGTCGTGGATCCGATCCGAATTTTCTTTTCAGTGACGGTGCTGATTGTCGCGATTGTGGCGTCACTGCTGGCCAGCCAATTTTTGCGCGACGAAGCCTTGCCGCCTGGCGAATTCTTTTCGCTGATTATGTTCGCCACCACGGGCATGCTCTTGTTGGCGGCGGCGGGCGATTTGGTGACGGTGTTTTTGGGCTTGGAAATCGCTTCCATCACGACCTACATCATGGCCGGCTATCGCCGCTATGACACGCGCGCCAATGAATCCTCTCTGAAATATTTTCTGCTCGGTTCTTTTGCCACAGCCTTCTTGCTTTACGGCATGGCGCTGACTTACGGCGCAACCGGAACCACCAATATCGGCGGCATCAGCGCGGCCATTTCCGGCGGCAAGGTGCTTCATCCGGCACTGTTGCTGGTCGGCGCGGGGATGATGTTGGTCGGATTCGGATTCAAGATTGCCAGCGCGCCGTTCCATCTGTGGACGCCGGACGTTTACGAAGGCGCGCCGACCATCGTTACGGGCTTTATGAGTACGGGGCCGAAAGCGGCTGTTTTCGCGGCGTTCCTGCGCGTGTTTGCCGAAGGTTTCGGCGAGAGCGCTTCGCCGCTGGGATCGCAATTGCATCACACCTGGGTGGTTGCGATTGCCGTCATCGCCGTACTGACCATGACCGTTGGCAACGTCATTGCGCTGGTGCAAAAGAATATCAAACGCATGCTGGCTTATTCGTCTATTGCGCACGCCGGCTATGCGCTGGTCGGATTCGTGACGGGCGATTCCGGCCCGGTCGCGTTTTACCTGCTGGTTTATTCGATCATGAGCATCGGCGCATTCGCCGTGATTCAACTTTTCGCCCGCGCCGGCGACCAGAAAACGGAAGTCTCCGATTTGGCCGGCGTTGGTTTTGAATCGCCGGGACTGAGCTTTTCGCTGGCGATTTTCCTGTTCAGCCTGGCCGGTATTCCGCCCACCGCCGGCTTTATGAGCAAGTTCTTCATTTTCAGATCGGCCTGGGACGGCGCGCCGGCTTTGCGCTGGCTGATTGTGGTGGCGGTCATTAACAGCATCATCTCGGTCTATTACTACCTCTACCCGATTGTGGTGATGTTCTTCCGTCCGCTCGCGCCCGGCTTCATCAAACCGCGCGTCAGTGCGATGACGGCGCTGGCATTGATTCTGACGCTGATCGGCACTTTGTACCTGGGCATTTTGCCGAACCGAACTATGAGCGTGATGGGCGGCGCTGCCAAAGCGAACACCGCCCAAATTGCGCAACCGGCCATCAGGCGCTAAACAAGTAAGCGCGGCGAGGCGCGAAAAACAAAAAGCGAGAGGCAGCCGTTTCCCGTCGGCTGCCTCTCGCTTTTTGTTTTTTTGATTGGATTTCGCCCACGCCGCTTCGGTACGCGAGCGGACGGACAAGCCGGAGC
>CAZRXE010000106.1:0-9636 GCA_964603695.1 uncultured Heliomicrobium sp. | reverse complement strand
GCGGCGCGCAGGATCAAACGGCGCAGTGTTTGACAGCGGAGGTTCACAAAATCAATCCGGGGCAATCGCGAATTTCCGGGCCACAGATTTCGGTGGGACCTTCGCTGCGCAATTACCGCATCGCCATCGCCACCACCTGGGAATACAGCAATGCTTACGGCGGCGGCACGAACGCGGGCACTGTGGCTTCGCTCAACACCTGGCTGAACGCTGCCAACGCCGTTTACGAACGCGAACTGGCCATTCATCTCAATCTGGTCAACGACACGGACATTTTTTACACCACTGAGCGAGGCTTCGCGGCGGAAACCGATCCGTTCACAAATAGCAGCGTCAGCACCATGCTCAGCGAGGTGCGCCCAGTGTTAAGCGTTCAAGTCGGACAGGCCAATTACGATCTGGGACACGTGTTGGGCTTGGCGGGATCGGGTGCCAGCGGAGTTTCCTTCATCGGCGTGACTTGCAGCGATGCCGGTTTCGACGGCTTAGGCCCGCTCAAAGGCGGTGGCGCGACAGTGGTCAGCGGCGCGGCGGGCGGCACTTTGGCACTCGGCATCTGGGTTCATGAACTCGCGCATCAATTCGGTGCCAATCACAGTTTCAACGGCACGGCGAGCAATTGCAGTCAGCGCAACGCCGCTGCGGCTTATGAATCTGGCGGCGGCGTGACGATCATGGGTTATTCAGGCATTTGCGGCGCGGACAACATTTCCACTTCGCGTGAACTGCGCTTTCACTCCGGCAGCTACGCCGAAATCAACAGCTATCTGGCCGGAGCCGGCTGCGCGACGAACATTTCCACGGGCAACACAGCCCCCACTGTCAACGGCGGCGCGGATCTCACGATTCCGAAAAACACGCCCTTCACGCTGACCGCGACCGGCAACGACGCGGACGCGGGCGATGCCTCTAACCTGACCTACGCCTGGGAACAATTCGACGCGGGCGGTATTTGTCCGGGCGCGACTTGTTACTCGCAAAACGGCTCGGTACTTTCTTACAACGACGCCAACGATCCCGGCACGACCACGCGCCCGATCTTTCGCCCGCAGCCCGTCTCGGCTTCGCCCGCGCGAATCTTTCCCAGCCTGAACTACATTTTGAACAACGCCAACGATCCGCCGGACATCGTCGGCGGACTGCAAACCGCCGACGAATTGCCGCGCATCGCGCGCACGCTGAATTTCCGCGTCACGGTTCGCGACAATCGCGCAGGCGGCGGCGGAGTGAATGAAGATTCCGTGACACTGACCGTTGCCGCTGCCGGGCCGTTTCAAGTGACAGCGCCGAACACAGCGGTTTCGTGGGCGGGCGGCTCGTCTCAATCCGTCGCCTGGAACGTCAACGGCACGAATGCCGCGCCCGTCAATGCTGCCAACGTCAGGATTTCGCTGTCTACAGACGGCGGGCAAACGTTTCCGATCACATTGTCGGCAAACACGCCCAATGACGGCGCGGAAACCATCACCATTCCAAATGGCGTGTTCACTTCGACGGCGCGCGTCAAAATCGAAGCCGTCGGAAATATCTTTTTCGACGTTTCCGACGCGAACTTTTCCATCACGCCCGGCGATTCCTGTCCGGTGGTCACTGGCGTCAGCCCGGGGGCGGTCAATTCCGGCGCGAGCGTCACGCTGACCGGCATCAATTTCACCGGCGTGACGGCGGTGCGCTTCGCCAACGCTGCCAACGCCGCATTCACCGTCAACAGCGATTCGCAAATCACTGCCACTGTTCCCGCCGGCGCGGTGAGCGGGCCGATCATCATCAGCAAACCAACTTGCGCCGACGCGCCGACTGTAGGTCTTTTGGTCTTTCCCTCCGCGCCGGCCACGCTGGCCGCCGACGACGGTTCGTATGAAACCGCGTCCAATTACGGCAACAGCGGTGGAACGACCTATTTCATCAACCGGCTGACGCCCTCGGCTTATCCGGCCACGCTCAGCCAGGTCAGTTTGTATTTCGCCGGCTTTACCAACGTCCCGGTGGGAACGCCGATTCTGGTGACGGCGGGGACGAACACTGACGGCGACAACAACATCAACAATGCGTCGTTCCAGACGCTGAACGCAGTCGTCAATGGCGTTAATCAATTCAATCATTACGCGGTGACGCCCATCACCATCACTTCGGGCGATTTCGTCATAGGCTTCGCCATAGCCTACAACGCCGGCCAATTTCCCGCGCTGCGCGACACCACCGCGCCCAATCAAGGCCGGTCTTACGCTTCGACGGACGGCGTGGGCTTTTCAACGATTGACAGTCTGGGCTTTCCCGGCGACATGCCGTTGCGCGCGCAGATTTTCACCGGCGCGACCAGTTGCGGGTATTCGATTTTGCCAGCGTCGCAAAACTTCGCGGCGGCGGGCGGGGGCAACAGCGTCAACGTCACGACCATCGCGGGCTGCGCCTGGACGGCGACGAGCAACGCCGCCTGGCTCACCATCAATTCCGGCGCAAGCGGCAGCGGCAACGGCGTTGTGGCTTACACCGTTGCCGCCAACACAGGCCCGCAACGCAGCGGCACAACGACCATCGCCGGACAAAGCTTCACCGTCACGCAAGACGACGGCTGCCCTGCCATCTCCATCAATCCGGCGACGCTGCCGAACGGTGGCGTCAACGCGGCCTACAACCAAACGCTTTCCGGCGGCGGCGGCATTGCGCCTTACACATTTGCCGTCAACGGCGGAAGCCTGCCCAACGGTTTGTCGCTTTCCGCCGCCGGAGCCTTGACCGGCACGCCGACCGCGCCGGGAACTTTCAACTTCACCGTCCAAACCACCGCCGCCAACGGCTGCACGGGCACGCGGGCTTACAGCGTGCAGATCAATTGCCAGACCATCACGGTCAATCCCGAATCACTGACGGCGGGCACGGCGGGCGCGGTCTATAGCCAAACCTTCACGCACGCGGGCGGCGTCGGCGCGGTCACTTTCAGTTTGACGGGAACGCTGCCGGCGGGACTGTCATTTAATGCAACCACTGCGACGCTTTCCGGCGCGCCGACGCAAACCGGCACGTTCAACAACATCGTCGTCACGGCCACCGACGGCAATAACTGCACAGGCTCGCGCACTTATTCGCTGACCATCAATTGCCCGACGATCAACGTCAATCCCTCTAATTTGCCGAACACCAGTCTAGGCCTGCCCTACAGCCAGCAACTGACGCAAACCGGCGGCATCGGCGCAATCGCCTGGAGCAGCGCGGGCACGCTGCCCAACAACCTGAGTTTGAGCGCCGGCGGATTGCTTTCGGGGACGCCGACCACTTCCGGCACATTCAATTTCACCATCCGCGCCACCGACGCCAACGGTTGTTTCGGCGAACGCGCCTTCACGGTCATTGTCAGTTCCTGTCCGGGAATTACCATTTTGCCGAACAGTTTGCCCGGCGGAAATGTCGGCGCGGCTTACAACCAAACCTTGAGCGCCGGCGGCGGCACGCCCGGCTACAGCTTCTCGCTGGACGCTGGAACTCTGCCCGCCGGATTGAGCTTGTCCGGCACCGGCGCGCTGTCCGGCACGCCGAGCGCGGCGGGAGCATTCAGCTTCACCATCAAGGCCACGGATCAAGCAGGTTGCACAGGGCTGAAGCAATACACCGTGGCCGTTTGCGGCACGATCACCGTCAGCCCGTTGAATCCGACCTTGTCGTCGGCCACGCTGGGAACGTTTTATTCGCTGACCTTCACGCAAACAGGCAGCGTTGGAGCCATCGCCTGGAGCAATATTGGCGCGCTGCCCAACGGGTTGGCGCTGGCGGCGTCCACAGGCGTACTGTCCGGCACGCCCGCCGCGACAGGAACTTTCAACTTCACCATTCGCGCCACCGACGCCAATGGCTGTTTCGGCGAACGGCAATACACTGTCACAGTCAACGGCAACGGCTTGCAGTTTTATCCGCTGGCCAGTCCGCTGCGTTTGCTGGACACGCGCGCGGGACAATTCGGTTGCGACGCGCCGGGCGCGCCAATCGTGGGCGGGACTTCGCGAACGCAGACCGCCGCCGGCAGAATCTGCAACGGCCTGACCATTCCCGCCAATGCCAAAGCCTTGACCGGCAACATCACGACGGTGCAATCCGACGGCGGCTACCTGACGCTTTATCCCAGTGACGCTGCGCAACCGCTGGTCGCCAATTCCAATTACGGCCCTAACGAAATCGTCAACAACGTCTTCACCGTCGGCTTGGGAACAAGCGGACCGGACGCCGGAGCGTTCAAAATTTTCGCGCTGAACACGACTGAAGTAGTGGTGGATGTGACGGGCTATTACGCGCCGCCCGCAGCGGGAGGCCTGTATTTTCATCCGTTGCCGAAACCCGTCCGCTTGCTGGAAACCAGGGGCGGCTTCGGAGGCTGTTTCAATCCTGGAGTGGCGTTGCCCGGCGATGCGGACACAGTGCAACAGGCGCGCGGTTTGTGCGACGGCGTAACCATTCCGCCCGCCGCGCAAGCTATTGTCGGCAACGCCACCACCGTCGGCCCGCAAGGTGGCGGCTTTCTGACACTGTTTCCGGCGAATGCGGCGCGTCCGCTGGCGGCGAGTTCCAATTACCAAGCGGGTCAGGTGATGAACGCGCCTTTTACCGTTGGCCTGTCAGCAACGGGCGCGTTCAACATCTACACGCTGGCGCAAACGGATTTGGTGGTTGACGTGCTGGGCTATTACAGTCCTGAAGCCGTGGACGCGAACGGAGCGGGTCTGCTCTTCAATCCGCTGCCGAAACCCGTTCGCTTGCTGGAAACGCGAGCCGGCTTGACGGGATGTTACCTGACCGGCGGGTCGCTCGCCGCCGGCAGCACGCGTATTCAACCAGCGCGCGGCCTGTGCGAAGGCGTAACGATTGCGGCCAACGCGCTGGGCATCATCGGCAACGCCACGGTGGTTTCGCCGCAAACCGGAGGCTTTCTGACCTTCTGGCCGAGCGACGCTGCGCAACCCACCGTCGCCGCCTCGAACTTCGCGGCGGGACAAGTCTTCAACCGGCATTTCACCGTGGGATTGGGAGGCGCGGACGGCGCATTCAAGCTGTTCACGCTTTCAAACACGCATTTGGTGATTGACGTGTCAGGCTTCTTCGCGCCTTAAAAATCACAGGCGACAGGATTCTCAGGATTTGTCTCAGGATTTTCAGGATGTTAGATGATCTTGTTAATCCCGAAAAAATCCTGGCAATCCTGTCAAACAGAAATCAATTTCTTGAAAGCTATAGCATCGCCTGCGAGGGAGGAAAAAGTATGGCTATCGTGATTGAAAGCAGACGCAAGAAGCCGGAAACCATTCTTCATCGGTTTCCCGGCGCGGTGTTGATAGACGTGACTTCGCGCGGAGAAATGCCGTGGGTGAAATTCAGTCCGTTTTTCCCGCACAGCGGCATTCCCGTGCCGATGTCGCCGGGGCGCGTTGCCCATTCGGTCGAAGGCATCTGGCAAGGCTTGAAGGTGTTCGAGACCGAGGGCGTTGACCTGTCCAAATTCGAGGTCAAAACCATGAACGGGTTGAAACGCAGCGTGCGGACGCGCGGCAGAGTGCTGGGCCATCGGGCGGGCGTGCCGAATCCGGCGCTGCTGGGTTATCGCGAAGCGCGCTACAAAATCTATCTGCCGGCCTATCGCTGGGTGCTGGACAACTGCCTGCAAACGGAATTGCAACGATTGCGCGAACTCGCCGCCACGTCCACGGTCGTGCTGCTGGATTACGAAACGAACGACGACGTGGAGAATTTGAAAAGCCCCCTGTCCCACGCTTCGTTGATTGTCAGATATCTAGAAAACAACTGGCCGAAAATGCCTGAACTTCCAATCTGACTTCCTGTCTGTCGTTACTGAAAATTAAGTTGAATATCGGCATGTCTCGAATGCGCTTTGATCTTATCCAGCACTTCCGTCGCCAAAGCCAGCGCGCGGCGGCCTTCCGCGCCGGTGACTACGGGCTTCGCGCTGGTGCGAACCGAAGTGATAAAGGATTCGATCTCGGCCAGCAGCGGTTCGCGTTTGGTGATTTCCAAACCCTGCGCCACGATTTCGGGCATTGCGCCGGCGCTTTTTGGCGGAATCAGTTTGAACATTCCCACCTGCTGTTCGGCGTAATCCAGCGAGTAGTATTCATTGGGCTGAAAGACGCGCAGTTTGCGCAGGCGTTCGCCCGCGACGCGGCTGGCGGTGATGTTGGCGATGCAGCCGTCGGCGAATTCCAGGCGGGCGTTGGCCAGGTCTATTTTCTGCGTCAGGATGGGAATGCCGACGGCTTCGATGCGGACGACTTCGCTGTTGACCAGACTGGCGATGATGTCCAGTTCGTGAACCATCAAATCCATCACCACGTCAATGTCCAGCGAACGCGGCGTGAAAATGCCCATTCGATGCGCTTCAAAAAACTTCGGATTGGTCAGTTGTTGCTGCAAGGCTTGAAAGGCCGGATTGAAACGTTCGATGTGGCCGGTTTGCAGCGCCAAACCTTTAGCTTCGGCCAGCGCGATCATTTCGTCGGCTTCGGCGAGCGTGCGCGAAATCGGTTTTTCCACCAGCACGTGGATGCCGGCTTCCAGACAGGCGCAGGCGACTTCGTGATGGTTGACGGTGGGCGTGGCGATGCTGACGGCCTGGACTTCGCTGAGCAGATCGCGGAAGTCGGCGGTGAACTTCGTGCCGTACGTTTCGGCGACGGCGCGCCCATTAGCTTCGTTGGTGTCGCAAACAGCGACGAGATCAACGTCTTCGATTGAATGATGAATGCGGGCGTGGGCTTTGCCCAGATGGCCTACGCCGATGACAGCGGTTTTGATTTTTTGAGTCATAAGGTTTCATAAACAGTACGCTCGCTACCGCGTGCGGTACTGACAGGTTGAATTTCGGATGGTACTCTGTGCGCTGAAATTTAACCGCGAAGCTTAGATTTTCAAACAGAAACCGTGCAAACCCTCGAACTCCCGCAAACCAAACCAGGCTCAACTTCGGAAACTTTTGAGCGATTTTTTCCGCCCGCGCTTTTACTGCTGTGCGGCGTGGTCTTTTTTTACGGGCTGGGCAGCTTGCCGTTCATCGGCCCGGACGAACCGCGTTATGCCGAAGTCGCGCGCGAAATGCATCGCAGCGGCGATTGGATCACGCCGCGCCTGGGCGGCATTCACTGGTTTGAAAAACCCGCGCTGACTTATTGGATTTCGGCCATCGGCTTCAAACTGTTTGGCGAAACGGAATTCGCCGCGCGCTTCGGCATCGCGGCGCTGGCCACTTTGGGCGTGCTGCTGGTTTATGCGTTCGGCAAACGCGTTCGCTCGGCACGATTCGGATATCTGAGCGCGGCGGCGCTGGCGACTTGTGGCTTGTGGCCGGGCTTTGCGCGCGGAGCGACTTTCGATTTGCCGCTGTCGGTGGCGATGGCGTTGGCGTTGTGCAGCTTTTTCGTTTGGGAACAGCACGAACGCGAAGCAGGAAGGAATCGCCTGTGGTGGGTGTTTTGTTTTGCGCTTGGTTTGGCGGTGCTGGCCAAAGGTTTGGTCGGCATTGTGCTGCCGGGGGCGATCATCGGGCTGTACCTGTTGCTAACGCGAAACCTGAAAGCGGTGTTGAATCCGAAACTGTTGCTGGTCGGCGCGCTGATTTTTCTGGCGACCGCAGCCACTTGGTATGCGCCGGTGATAGCTCGGCACGGACGCGAATTCATTGATGAGTTTTTTATCGGCCATCACTTTCAGCGGTATTTAAGTAACAAGTACAAACATCCGCAGCCGTTCTACTTCTTCTTTTTTGTCGTGCTGTTGGGCACGTTTCCTTGGAGTTGTTATTTCGTGTCCGCTGTTTGGCGAGCAGTGAAACATCGCGGCGAATTGTTGCAAGACCGGATGCAATTGTTTTTGTGGTTGTGGGTGTTGCTGCCGCTGCTGTTCTTTTCGCTGTCCGGGTCGAAGTTGCCGGGTTACATTCTGCCTGTGTTTCCGGCGTTGGCCATGCTGATTGGCACGGAGTTGAGTCGTTGGCGGATAAATAATGATTGGGCACGCTGGGGAACCGCCTTGCTGTTGTTGCTGGTTGGAATTGCCGCCTGGTTTGTCGGTCGCAAGGCACTGGGCATTTCCACGATTGAAGGTGGGATGATGTCAGGCGTGACTGTTGTTGTGGTACTCATCTTTCTGGCGCTGAGTGTTTGGCGAAGCGGTGCTGTGGCAACCTACTTTTTGCCGTTTGGAGTGGCGCTGGCGGTGGTTGTCGCGGCGCACGCGGTCTTTCCGAAATTGGGGGAGCAGGAATCGTTGAGCAAACTGGCGCAACTGGCCGCCCGGCACGCCGCGCCGGAAGAGCGATTGATCTTTTTCGTCAACGCGGATCACGCCTTTGATTTTTATGCCACGGATTTGCCGCTGCGCGACACGAAGTCGGAACTCGTGACGATGACTTCGGCGGATAACATCGCGCTGTTGATTGCGGGCAGCAAGAACCGTAGCTTGTTGATTGCTTCTCCCAGACGTTGGGAAGCGGGAATTACGAAATCGGAAAAACTGATGACGGAGAGCTTGGGCGAACAGCGATTCATAGGCAAATGTTCGCCGGACTGCGACTGGGTGCTGTTGCGTGCCCGGCGCAAAGAATAAGCAGTAAGGAGAAGTTGTAGTGCTAGAGCGAGAGGATCATTTGATTCAGGGAACCGCCGCCGACGCGACCATTCGCGTGATTGCAGCGGTGACAACGGAATTGGTCAACGAAGCCTGCGGGCGGCACGGCACGCAGCCGACGGCTTCGGCGGCGCTGGGGCGAACGCTGACCGGCGCGTTGCTGTTGGGGCGCAGTTACAAAGACCTGGAATACATCACGTTGCGTTTTGCCTGCGACGGCGACATCGGTGGTATCGTCGCTGAAGCCAGCGCCCACGGCACAGTGCGCGGTTATGTGCGCAATCCGCTAGCTGATGCGCCGATCAATGCGCGCGGCAAGCTGGACGTGCAAAAGATCGTCGGCGACGGAATGCTCCACGTCATTCGCGAAGCCGGTTTCGACATCGGTTTGATGAAAGAGCCGTATTACGGTTCCGTCCCGATTGTGTCCGGCGAGATTGCCGAAGACATCACGCATTATCTGGCGACTTCGGAACAGATCAGTTCGGCGGTTTCGCTGGGCGTGTTTGTCGAATCGGAACAAGGTCGCGTGACTGCCGCCGGCGGGTACTTGCTGCAATTGATGCCGGGTGTCGAACCGGAAACCATCGCCGCGCTGGAGCGCTCCGTGGCCAAAGCGCCGTCCGTCACGGAAATGATTCGCGCTGGCGCGGACGCAGGCGAAATGATGCGTCAGGTGCTGGGCGACATTCCGTTTGAAATCCTGCAAACGCATCCGGTGCGCTTTCAATGCAAGTGTTCATACGAACGCGCGGTCAATATCGTCGGCATGCTTGGCGAAGAGGAAGTGCGGGATATGCTGGAAAAAGACAACGGCGCGGAACTGACCTGCCATTTTTGCAGCGCCGTTTATTACCTGGATGACGTCGCCTTGCAGAACATTTTGACGCCGCCGCCACCAGTGTTGATGTGAAGGTTGGAGCGCGGACGTCTCATCCGCGCTCCAAATTTACAGCGTCTTCAAATACTCAATCACCTGCCGTTTTTCTTTTTCACTCAGCTTGAATCCGAACGAAT
>CAZRXE010000105.1:0-2002 GCA_964603695.1 uncultured Heliomicrobium sp. | reverse complement strand
AAAGTCCAGCCGTGTTGAGGTTCGGATCGTTCCAGGTGCCGGCGGTGTTGCCTTCGCGAGTGACCTTGAAGCCTTTGAATTCGACATTGTTGGCGGTGATGGCGACGGTGCTGCCCGCACCGCCAATTGCTCCGGAAATTGTCGTGCTGGCCGGGCCTGCGCCGCAAACGATCAACGTTTGATTGATGTTGATGTCCTCAATGAATGTTCCAGCACCAACGTTGACCGTTTCGCCGGAGGAAGCCGCATCAATGCCGCGCTGAATGCTAGGCGCGGTGGTGGCCGGAGCATTGAAGCTGTTGGCCGTGATGAAAATCCCGCCCGTTTTGACTCTGAAGAAGCCGAGCGACGGATCATCCAGCGCGTGTTTTATTTTGTCTTCGATGGCCAGGTTTTGCGCCACTGTGGCGGCTGCGCCCGTCAGGCCGTCGAAGGTGACGGCGGTGGCGTTGATCGTCAGGTTATCAAGCGCGCTGTTGGCCAGGGCGATGTAATTTCCGCTCTGACCGCTGAAAGCAGTGTTGTTCAGCGTGTTGCCGGTCAGCGCAGTCGGCGCGCCGGTGACGAGCAATCCCGTCACGCCGCCGCTGATGCTTGCGCCGTTCAGGTTGAGCGTTTGCGTGTTGGTCGTGCCTTCGAGTTTGACGCCAGTGGCCACGTTGCCGCTGATTGAAAGCCCTGTCAGATTGACGGTCGAAGCCGCGCCTGGCCCGCCCGCCAAAAAGTTGGTCGTGCCCACCGGGTTGAAATTCAAATTGTCTGTCATCAACACGCCCGCCAGTTTGGAGCCGCTGATGGAATTGGTTGCGCCCAGCGTGATAGTGCTGCTGGTCGGGACGTTGAACAGGCCGACGCCGTAATCGTGCCCGCTGATGGTATTGCCGGTGAAAGTCGAATTGACGGCATCCTGATTGGTCACAATCAGCACGCCGAAGTTGTTGGCGACCGCGCCGGTTTCGGCGGTGATCGTATTGCCGCTGATCGTCGCGCCGGTGGCCTGATTGTATTGCAACCAGTAAAGGATGCCGCCCGCGTAAGATTGAATGTCGTTACCGGTGATGAGGAAATTCGCCGGGCCGCCCGCGCCGTTGTGATTGTTGATGTGAACGCCCGTCCAGGACTTCGTCATTTTGTTGTCGGTGACGTTGGCGTAATAGTTGTTGCGGATGGAAACCGCATAGCCGAAGTCGAAATTGCCGATCCGGTCAAACCAGTTGCGCGTGAAGACATTGCCCTGTCCGGCGATGTCGCCGCGCACGCCGATAAATACTTTTTTGATGATGTTGTTGCTGACGGTCAAATTGCCGACCGTTCCGGTAGGACGCACGCCGTATGAAACGTTGGCGTCGTCGCCGCTGGCCAGCGCCGCGCCGGTCACACCCGGATCGTCGCCGTCAATGGTGAAACCGTTGATCGTGACATTGGCGGTGGTCACTCCAACCACTGCGGTCTGGTTGCCGCTGGTGCGGATGATGGATTCAGGGCCGCGCGCGGCGGAACCCGCTGTTCCGGCATTCGCGCCGATCAAGCTCAGCGATTTACTGATCGCCGGGTTTTCAACATAAGTGCCGTCGGCAACATTGACGATGCCGCCGGGCAAAACAGCCGTAATTCCAGCGGCAATGGTCTGGAAAGGCAAAGCTTGTGAGCCATCGCCGCCCGGAGCGGCGCTGTCATCCACGTAAATCGTGCCGACACCACTGCTCGCTCCGGAGAACTGGCCGGAAATGAAAGCGTTGCCGTTAGCGTTGCTGAGCGCGCCCAGATTCGGATAGTCCGCCGGATTGCAACTTGCCAGCAGCGCGATGTCCGCGCCCTGATTCGGCGGCGGCCCCCATGTGTTGCCGGTGAAATTGATCGTCCCACCGTCAACCACCCAACCGCGCGTGCCGGAAACATTGTTGTTGCTGACCATGCCGACCGTACCGGGATTGAAATACGCCGGTTGGCGCAAGTATTTGATCGTGTTGTTTTGAATCAGCAATCCGGTTACGCCGCCCGT
>CAZRXE010000104.1:0-1692 GCA_964603695.1 uncultured Heliomicrobium sp. | reverse complement strand
ACTTGCGTTTTCACCCGACGCTGCTTTCCTTCAGCCTCAACTAAATAGCCACGAACATTTTCGTGAGTTGGCAAATCTAATATGGATTTGATTGGAAGTTGCCCAGCCTGAATAGCGCGTCCATTTTGAATGTCTTCTGGGCTGCTGATATTGCGAATGCTGTGGAATGGGATTGAGAGTACACTGGTAGGTTCAAACATTTTTTTCATAACTAATTCTCCTTATACCATCAGTTTAAGTTGCCTTACGTCGCTGACGTAGACACCGATGTGTTTCGGCGGGATTCTTTTACAGGAAATACCTTTTCAAAACAAGCTCCAAATTAGACTATAGCCGTTTTTCATTGACGTTCTATGTATATCCGCTAAACGGAAGTACGACACAGGTAATTTGTATACTAACCGTTTGTAGCCAGTGCCAAACAAGAAAAGGCTTTATACAACGGCGAATTCAGTCAGCTTACGCCGCTCAGGCCTGTAAAAACCAAGCACAATGTCTTCCTTTGGGATTCCGGCATTCAGCAATTCCTGAGTAATGCCATTCTCGGTTTCGTCTACTTCCACCCAGACTTTTTCATTCAGCAGATGCAAATGCAACACGACAGCGTGGACTCTGCCGGTTGGATCCCAGCCCAAGTCCACAACCAGGTAATTGTCGTTGTGTTCGTCAAACACGGGCGTAGTCTTGATTTGACCAATGCTAGGTATTTGTTTGGCGTGCCGGGAAAGAACGGACTTGATGATGTTGCGGTAATTGGTCAGCTTATCCATTGCGTTATTTCCTCCAAGTCAGGATCGAAGACCAGAATGGCAATTTGATGATCGGCGATGATGTCTTGCACCGCCGGTTTGAGAAAGAAATCCTGCCAGATGTCATTGGCCACCGCCAGAAAAAGCTCGCGCTCAGGACTGAGCCGCCGTAGGAACGTTCGGTAAATTCCGTATTGCCCAACGGCTCGTTCCAGTTCCGTCATTGGCGAAGGCGTGCCGAAGACTTTGATTTCAACGACGATCTTTCGCTCGCCTTTTTGCGCGGCCATCGGCTTTTCGGCGGCAAGGTCTGCATAAGCCCTTGTGCCTTTGTACAAAATGTAGAACGGATCATCCGTGATGATCCAGCCGTCTCGATCCAACGCATTTCTGACCTGTTGGTGATAAAGGTCTTGAGCCATTGCTTTCCCAATTCGTAATTTGAAGTTTGTTGGCGCGCGGAGTGTATCAACGTCTGGCGGCTTGCTCAAAGCTGCAGTAGTCAACCAGCCGACAGTCATCGTAAAGTGAGGCGGGAGGAATCACATGACAAGAATCATCAAAGCGCCGCACGGCACACAAATCAGTTGCAAAGGCTGGCAACAGGAAGCCGCCTTGCGAATGTTGATGAACAATCTGGACCCGGAAGTCGCCGAACGCCCTGACGACCTGGTGGTTTATGGCGGCACGGGCAAAGCCGCGCGCAACTGGCAAGCCTTTGACGCGATTGTGCGCAGCTTGCAGTCGCTGGAAAACGACGAAACCTTGTTGGTGCAATCGGGCAAACCGGTCGGCATTTTTCGCACACACGAAGACGCGCCGCGCGTGCTGATTGCCAATTCCAATCTGGTTGGGCGCTGGTCGAATTGGGATGAGTTTCGCCAACTGGAACGGCTCGGCCTGACGATGTACGGGCAGATGACCGCCGGCTCCTGGATTTACA
>CAZRXE010000103.1:0-12507 GCA_964603695.1 uncultured Heliomicrobium sp. | reverse complement strand
TCATTGAAAAGCTGATGGCAAGGGCGGCAGGCGAGCAGATGTTCGCAAAATTCGCGGCGCACTGGCTTGGCCAGGCCGCAGTCCAGATAATCAGTGATGAACTCTTCAAATTGCAGGCATTCCATAATTGCGTTCTCTCCGTAAAAGCTTTGGCGAGATTCGGTAAAAAGCGAGCGGATTGTAGTGGCGCTAAAAGGCTAATTCAAGCCGCGCGCCGGAAGCGCCGAATCGCCGTGAATTGTACGCGAAGGGACTTTTATACGGCGTAAGCTTTGATAATGTTCGGCGGGTTTGGAGCGGAAACGCGGCGGCTTTGCAAAACTCCTCTTATTGCGCACAATGGAAACCTTTCCGGCGGGCGGTTCGTTTGCGGCAAAGATTCCAACACTCAAAACTTCAAGACCAAAACTTCAAGACCGGCACTTATGATCGGCGAAACCATCTCACATTATCGAATCCTGGAACGTCTGGGCGTGGGCGGCATGGGCGAAGTTTACAAGGCCGAGGACACGCGCTTGCATCGGCCCGTCGCGCTGAAACTGATGCTGCAACAGAACGGGCAAAACGACGAACGCAGCAAGCAAATGCGTGCACGTTTTCTGCGCGAAGCCCAGGCCGCCTCGGCGCTCAATCATCCGAATATCGCCACGATTTATGAAATTGACGAGGTGATTCGCGACGGCGAACTTTATAGCTTCATCGTCATGGAATTCGTGCCGGGGGCCACGCTGAAACAAGCTTCAAAAACGTTGACCATCGCGCAAATGTTGGATGTCGTCACGCAGATCGCCGGCGCGCTGGCCGAAGCGCACGCCCACGGCATTGTTCATCGCGACATCAAACCCTCGAACGTTATCCTGACCGAACAGCAACGCGCCAAGTTACTGGATTTCGGCGTCGCAAAATACAATCCGCTGGTCAACACTGAATCCAACACCACCAGCCTGTATCAAACCGATGTGATGAAAACCGCGCCGGGGCAAGTCTTCGGCACGTTCGCCTATATGTCGCCCGAACAGGCGCTAGGGCACGAAGTAGATGGGCGCAGTGACGTTTTTTCGTTGGGTGTGATGTTTTATGAACTGTTAGCCGGGCGGCTGCCGTTCACCGGGTCTTCAATGCTGGCGACGATTGACGCCATACTGCACGCCGAGCCGCTGCCTATCAGCACGTTCAATTCGCAAGTGACAGCCGATCTGGAACGCATCGTTCACTGGATGCTGGAAAAAGAACCCGCGCGTCGTTATCAGGCGATGAGTGATCTGATCAAGGACCTGGAAGCCGCTAGACAGGGACTGCCGCTGCCGACGCTTTCGTTTGAAACCAACACGGGTTATTCGACGCAGCCGCTACCCGCGCAGCAAATGGGCACGCGTTTACTCGGCAAACGCGCGGGCAAAAGCGTCGCCGTTTTGAGTTTCGGTAACATCACGAAGAATCCGGCGGACGATTGGCTGGGCGGAGGCATCGCCGAAACCGTCACCGCCGATTTGAAAAAGATCGAAGGCATCACCGTCATCGGGCGCGAGCGCGTTTACGAAACTTTGCGCCGCCACGGCATAGCGTCGGACGCTGAAGTGGACACGACCATGGCCACCAGTCTGGGCCGCGAAGTCGGCGCGCGCTGGATTCTGACCGGCGGTTATCAAAAGATCGCCGAAATGCTGCGCATCACCGCCCGCGTGGTGGATGTGGAAACCGGCGAAGTTTTTCGCACCGTCAAAATAGACGGGCTGATGAAAGAAATCTTCGACTTGCAGGACAAGATTGTTTTTGAATTGTCGCAAGGTCTGGACTTGAGCATACGCAGCGGCGAACGCGAAGGCATCGAACAAAAAGAAACCGAAGTTCTGGAAGCTTACGAAGCCGCCTCCAAAGCCGAAGCCAAGCTGATGTCCGGCGACGGTGAACAAATCGAAGAAGCCATCAAACTGTTGGTACAGGCCATCGCGCTTGATCCGAATTATGCGCGCGCTTACGCCGGTCTGGGCTATGCTTACACGCTGGAAGGTCAGTTTTTCGCCAAGCCTGAAATGCTTGAAACCGGCGTTGAGTTCTTTCAAAAAGCGATTGAATTGCAACCGATGCTGGCCGAGGGTTATGCCGGTTTGGGAATGGCGTTTGTAGCGATGGGCCGCGACGACGACGCGATGGGGGCGTTGCGGCGTGCGCTGTCGTTCGCGTCGGAAAACGCCGATGTTCACAGTTCGCTGGGCCGTGTATTCGCCATCGGTAAAGGCTTGTTTCGCGAAGCAATCGTCGAGTATCAAAAGGCACTCAAGATCAATCCACAGGACACCTGGTCGGCGCAGCAGATTGCCCTGTGTTGTGCATACGTCGGCGAATGCGAACTCGGCGAGGAAGCTGCGCGGCAGGCGATTCAAGCGCAGGAAGATTTTACTTCCGGCCACGAAGGTGTTCGCCTGATCGGCTCGCACGTGCGGCTGGCGCATCTTTACAACTTGCAAGGGCGCTACGATGACGCCATCTCGGAGTGTTATCGCGAAATCGTTTTCCTGCGGCAATCCAACCACGCCTTGAAAGAACGTACACTGATCGAAGTTCACCAAAAACTGGTCAGCGCCTATGTGCGGCAAGGCAATCTGGAAGATGCGCGCGCCGCCTTCGAGCAGGTCTCCAAAGGCTTTGAGGCGCGGTTGGCGCGCGGCGCGGACGAACCATTCACACGTTATTACGTCGCCTGTGCTGCGGCAATGATGGGCGATACAAACGACGCGCTCGAACATCTGACCAAAGCGATTGAAGGCCGCCGTAATTTCAACGTTGCTCGTGCCCGGGTCGAAATTGATTTTGAAAGTTTGCGCGCCGAGGCGCGGTTCCAGGAATTGATTACGCACTAGCGTTGCGGATCAATCGTCGCATTTAGACTCTCCTAGAGGAGGCAATGAATGCTTCTCATCTAGTTTTTTATTGAAGCAATCCGAAGTATTGCAATGCCTGGGGGCATTCAGTATACTGCGCCGCGTGATCGTGCTTTCTTGCCTCAGAAGTACCAAAGTAAGTTCGGTCAACCTTCTCGATTGATCCAAACGGTGAAATCAAAAGCAAAGTGATTATCGTGGCTTGATGAACGGCATCGTTCATTGCCTAAGCGGACTTAAATTCTTCTTCACTGGAAAAAGATTTCTCAACACAGAGCGATGAGTTCTGTGTTTTGCCATGTTTATCGCGAACAATCTTCGGCTCCGGCGCGGGGAGTTGATGGGCGTTCGGCATTCTAGCTTCCTCTGAGTTTTTCAGGAGTTATTCCTGACGGCGCAGGTTTGGGCTGAGTTGCTGTAATTGTCCGAGCAGCGACTGCGCAGTTACTTAGTTGCGCAGTAGGTTCTTTACCATAAAGTAAATACAGAAGCTGCCGAAGAGGTTGAATGCAACACTCACACAACACTACACACACACACGGAAACAGTTCTTCCTTTGCTCATTTCTCAAGCCGAGATCGTCTCCCCGGTTCAATGGGTGGAGTGTATTCAATAGTTTTCGCTCGCAGTGTTCCTGTTGCTATCAAGTTTTCCACCCCCCAATCAAAGTTAAATGTATTTGCCCCGTTCGGTTCGGCCAAGATGCACGTCTCGTCGTTCAACGTGACTGCAGGCCGGGCCGGCGCGATTGCGCGCGGTTCCCTCATACCGCCGCAGTCAACAGTCACGAAAACAATCACTGAACAGACGCCTTACCCTGAGTTATTTGTCTCTCGATTCGATCAGGAGCAGGTAGCCAACACCAAATCGAAGTTTCAAATATCCACTCGTGTGAGGCCTGAGTCGGCCTCACGGATTTTCAACCATTAAAACCAGGAGAAATCCGATGCGAACTACACACAAGCTTAACCTCACAAGCGTTCGCGCCATTTGGGCGGCGAGCGCGTTGATTGTGCTGGCTGGGCTGGTATTTGCTCTCGCGCCAATGCAACCCGTGGCGGCTGCTCGCCAGGCTCTGGCGGCGCGCGTGAATGCAAGCCCAACAGCCGAGAAGATTTTATCCCTCGCGCCCGCTCCTGTGCGGACTGCGATCAAAAAGCGCATTGCGCCCGTGGCTCCTTTAGTCGCGGCGAGCGCGGCAACGGTTCCTTCCGCCGCAGCGGCGATGTTTGCGCCTTACAGCGTGAACTTGACGGCCAACCCGATTGACGGGGCAACTGTGGGACAAGGTCAAACCATTACTTACACCATTGACATTACCAACAATGGTGGCACGGATGTGACTGCGGCCGGAGGTTTTCTCCGGTATTCGCAGAATGCGCCGAACAACACGGTTTTCAGCAATCCGACAGTGGTAACGCAGCCTGGCGGCGGTAGCACCGCTTGGTCCTGCTCAATCGGCGGCGGTGGAAACCTGGCTTGCCAATCAGGTGACGGACTCGGTGCTGGAGTGGAAAACTTCGCTGCCGCAGATACCGTGACTTTGCGCGTGACAGCGACGGTGAATAACAACACCTCCGCTGGTACGATCATCACCTCCGCCGGGACGTTCGAGTATCAGGACGACAACGTCGGGCCGCAGAACGTCGTTCAAAACTCCAACTCGACAAACCACTTTGTCAGCTTGGCGGTGGATTTGGCGGTCTCGAAGTTCAGCCAGACCGCGCAACCCTTCCAGGATGCGCCGCAAAACGGCGTGCTGGCAGGTGGTAACTCAGTGACGCTGACCAGCGTCGGCGACGTTGGTAACGAAGGTCGCGGCAATATCAGCTACGTGCTGAACATTTCCAACCTGAGCGGTCAGAATGCGGCCAACACGACCATTGAAGACACCGTCCCCGCAGGGCCGGCGCAGTTGGTCAATGCTCCGCCCTTGCCGAACGGCGTGGCCGGATTGGTTCCCGGACCGCCAGCAACGGGCAACATTCTTGACAGCAATCCTGCTGTCACCAGCATTTCGATCAATGGCGGCGGTTCGGCAACGCAGTTCCGCTTCAATTGCATCGGCTTTGGTATCGGCGTGACTTTCACTTGTACGCCGGCGGACAACACCGCGATCAACCCGACTTTCGGACCGGGTACGCTGCCTGCGGGCTTCCGCGGACGCATTTCCTATCGTCTGCGTATTGATACCGACGCGGTTGCGGGCAACATTGTCAACAATCAGGCGCGCATCACGACAAATGGTGCGGTGGACATTAACGGCGGCAACAACACCTCGCTGCCGGCGCAGAACGTCATTTACACCCGCGTTGACTTGGGTATCGCCAAGACAACCACCAATGCCACGCCGACCAATGGCGGCGCTGCGTTCGCTTACAACCTGGTTGTCAGAAACGAAAACACGCCCAACGGTTCGTCCGATGCACGTAATGTGCTGGTGACCGATCCGCTGCCGGCGGGCATCCTGTTCCAGAATGTTTCAGTCGTAAATGCTCCCTCCGTGCCTGGTTTCGGCTTGACCTGTACAGGACCGGCGGTCGGCACGAACGGTGTCGTAACTTGTACCGGCACATTGCCCGGTCATAATCAAAACACAGGCGTTACGTCTCAATCCACAATTACCATCGTCGTCCAAGCGGCGGCGAATCAGGCTTCGGGCGTGCGCACTAACACCGCGCAAGTCACTTCCAGCGTGCAGGAATTTCCCGGCGCGCTGAACGCTGCCGCAAACTCCGACAGCGTCCAAGTGAACCTGCAAGTCAACGCGCCGCTTTCGATCACCAAGACCGGCCCGGCGACGGTTTGTGCGGGCGACACGTTCACTTATCAAGTGACCGTCAATAATGGCGGTTCCAGCACTGCAATTAACGCCACCATCACCGATCCGTTGCCGGCCAATACAACGTTCCTGAATCTGAGCGGAACGGGACCCTTTGCCGCCGGCTGCTCACACAACGGTGGCACGCCCGGCACGGTTACTTGCGCGGCGGTTGATATTCCCAGCGGACTGAACACGTTCAACGTGACAGTCAGGCTTGCGCCGAACGCGCCGAGCGGAAACCTTGCGAACACCGCGACAATCACCACTGCCGGAACCGGCACGATTGCCGTCGGCAATTCGACCTCGACCGCGACGGTTAATCACTGCTCCGACTTGGAAATCACCAAGGATGATTCGCCGGATGCGGTTTTGGCCGGTCAGGACATCAACTACACCATCACCGTTAGGAATGTAGGACCGAGCGACATCGGTGCCGGTGAATTCGTGGTTGCCGATCCGACCTTTATCCCGACAGGAACGACTTTGAAGACTGGTACGGTTATTTCCGCGCCGGGCTTCACTTGCAATAACACCACCACTTTTCCCTGCACGGCGACAGCTCCGCTGCCGGCGGGTGCAAGTGTTCAAATCAAGTTCACCGTGACGGTCAACGCCAATTTCAATGGCGGCCAACCCGGTGGTTTTGTGGTCAACACGGCGACGGTGGCAATTGTGGCCGGCTCCAATGCGGTTGATCCGAACAGTCAGAACAACTCTTCGACGACGACGACTCCGGTTGGCCCGAGCGCCGATCTGTCGGTGACGAAACAATCCTTCACGCTGGCCGGCTCCGCGTTTGACGCGCAGGTGACGGCGGGCGGTGCGATTTCGGCGGCACCGCCGGCGTTGCCGGTTCCGATCATCACGGGCCAGGGCGAAATCTTCTACGCCTTGACCTATCGCAATAGCGGCCTCGGCGATGCCGTCAACGTGCATATTCGCGACGTCATTCCGGCGAACGTTCAGTTCGTAGCCGGTTCGATTGTCGTCACTCCAGCTGCCGGCCCGGCATTGACTTGCACGGTCAGCCCGCTGCCGACGGAACTCGATTGCACCCCGACGGGCGGCGGCACGCTGCCGGCGGGCGCAAACGGTACGATCTCCTTCCGCACGCGCGTGTTGGCGAACGTGGCCGAAAACACCGCAATCAAGAACACCGCCACCATCAATTCGGAAGGCATCGGAGCCACTCCTGCGACGCCCGATCCGAATGGCGGCAACAACACTTCAAACACCACGCAGAATCGCGTCCGCACGGAAGCGAATCTGTCCATCGCCAAGAACGGCCCGGCGACCGCAGTGGCCGGCACTCAGTATGATTACACGTTGACCGTGACCAACAACGGCGTGTCCGACGCGCAGAACGTTGTGGTGACCGATCAACTCAACGCCGCGTTGGATTTCGTTTCGGCGAGCGTCACGCCCAATCCGAACAATTGGACCTGCGCTCCGGCGACCGATGCCAACGGCAGAATCACGGTGACCTGTTCAACGGCTACCTTGATCGCCAACGATCCGAACATCATTCCGCTGCGCTCGGGCAGCAACACGGCGACCATCACGATTCGCGTTCGCGTCAAGCCGCAAACTCCGGCGCAGACTGCGATCACAAACACCGCTACGGTTGCAGCCAGCACCAGCGATCCGGTTGCGGCGAACAACACTTCCAACCAAACCACCACCAACGTGGCGACCGAATCGGCAGTAGCCGTGTTGAAATCCGACAACCCCGATCCGGTGGTTGCGGGAACCAACCTGACCTACACCTTGACGGTCAGCAACGGCGGACCGTCCGACGCGATCAACGCTTCGGTGACCGACACGCTTCCGGTGGGAACGACCTTCCTGTCGGCGACCGGTACCGGCATTTTCGCCGGCGCGGGTGTCTGCGTCTTCACGCAGCCGAGTACGGTGACTTGCACGCCGCAAGGCGGCGTGATTCCGGCGGGCGTCCCGGCGGCGGGTGCGACCATCACCATCACGGTCAGAGTCAATCCGAACGTGCAGCAGGCTCCATCGCCGAACAACGGCTTGCCGAACAACGACAAGACCGCGCCCTGCACCAACGTGCCCGGCGTGCTGTGCAACAGCGCGACGGTCAACTGGCAGGACAGCAACGGCGCAGTCGCTCCGCCGACTTCGACCAACAACAGCAACACCAACGTCGAACGCACGAACGTGCGTCACGAGTCGGATATGGCGATCAAGAAAGAAGCGCCGGACTTCGCCATCGCGGGCAGCCGCTTCGACTATCGCTTGATCATTTCCAACAAAGGTCCGAGCGACGTACTCGGCGATGCGACGCAAGGCTCGATCATGGTGACGGACCTGTTGCCGGAAGGAACCTCCCTGGCCAACTTCACTCCGAATCCGTTCATCGCGCCGGGCGGCCCGGGCAACTTCACCTGCTACTCGCAGACTGGACAAGGCCCGAACAACAACCAAACGCGCATCATCTGTCTGAACTCGGAAGGCGCGGCTGGCAACTTCTTTGCCGGCGCGAACCTTGAAATCCTGATCAAGGTGGATACGCAATCGAGCCTGGCCGAAGGCACGAACCTCTACAACTGCGCTCAGGTTACTTTGCGCGACACCAACCCGACGCCGGAACTTGATCCACTCGGCGGCGGCCAACACAACGACGGCAACACGGGCGTGCGCCCGAACGTGCCGGTGGTCTTCCCGACGATCACGACGCCCGCGAGCGGCAACAACGAAGCTTGCGACGGAACCGTGGTTCGTACCCTGGCTGATCTGGCAATCGGCAAATCGGCCGTGCCGGTGGTTGATCCCGATGGCGCTGGGCCGCTGCCTGCAGTGCCGTTGCCTATTGTCGGTCCGAACGTTCCTCCGGGATCGGTCAATGCGGGCGGCTACATCCGTTACGATGTTCCGTTCGGCAACAACGGTCCGTCTGATGCGCTCAACACTCTGATTACCGATCAGATTGCTGGTAACACGGCGTTTGTCGGCGCTTTGGCCACGGGCGGCGTCTTCGTCCCGGCGGCGCAACCGCCTGCCGTTCCGTTCACGTTCACCATTCAAGCAGTTGACACAGTTGCTCCGATTGGTGGGCCGATCAACCTGACTTGTACCGTTTGGCAAGCTGCCGGAACGCAGAGCATTTACTGCCGTCCGCAAGGCAACACCAACGTTGCCAACCCGAACGTGCCTCAAGTTCCCGCGACGGTGAATTTCGCCGACGGCACTTTGCCGGCGGGCTACAACGGCACCTTGACGTTCTTCGTCAAGGTCAATGAGTCGGTCAGCGGCGGCACTATCGTGTCGAACCCGGCGAATATCACTTCGGGTCTCTGCCCGAACCCGGCTCCGAACCAATTCCCGCCGAGCGCCTGCGCTTCGACGGCTGATCCGAACACGTCGAACAACACCACGTTGCCGACGCAAACAGTGGTTGTCGCTTCGTCGAACCTGACGGTCAGCAAGGTCGTCCAGTCGGCGGTGACGGCGGCTAGCAACCCGAATCAAACCGGCCCGATCGGTCCGGCGACCGCGCCGAACGGCACGGCCACGACCGGAACGGCTGTTCTGCCGGGCACTTACCTGACCTATCGCATCACATTGACTAACAACGGCCCGTCGGATGTGTCGAACATTCGTCTGACCGATGTGCTGCCTTCCGGTTTGGAAACGCCTCCGGGCCGTGTGCTGGGTGCGAAGTATGTTTCCATCAGCCCTGTGATTCCTTCGGGCGCAACCTTCACCTGCTCGCAGCCGCAAGGCGTGAGCCAACAAAACAACCCGCAGCAAAACGGCGGTTCGGTGGTTTGTACCGCTCCGTTGCTGTCGGCCAATGCGCCGAACAACACGGCGGCGATTGACGTGACGGTCTTCATTGATCCGGCAACCAAAGCCAATCTGGTTGACGTGGCCACCTTCGATGCGACCATCAACAACTTCAACCGTCCGGTTTCCGGTTCGACCACGTTGACGACGCCGGTCGCGCCGACTTCCGATCTGGCTCTGACCAAGACTCACACCAACGCTGCCGGTGTAGTGGGTGGGCCGGTTACTGCCGGAACGACGTTCCAATACACCATCACCGCAACCAACAATGGGCCAAGCACGGCGCAGATGTTCAACCTGGTTGACACCTTCCCGCCGTTCCAACGCGTGACCAACATCGAAGTCGGTCGCCTGGATGGAAATGGCCAGTTCGTGACGCCGAATGCCAAAGACGGCAACGGCAACCCGAACGTCACCTGCAACGCCACTCCGGCGGTTGGTGCGCCGGGCAATACGACCAGCATGACTTGCACGGCCTCTGAATTGCCGCCGAACAAGAATCAGGACGGCACGGTCAATCCGGCGGGAACGGTAGTCTTCCGTCTGACCGTGGTTCAGGATCCGTTCACGCTGCAACCGACTCCGACGCAATATCAAAACTGTGTGACGGCGACTTCGATGTCCACGGATCCTGTGGCTGGTAACAGCACCAACGTCTGCGACACGGTCAACATCCTCTTCTCCGCCGATCTGTCCGGCACGAAGACGGATACGCCCGATCCGGTCATTGCCGGCAACAACCTGACCTACGTCATCACGGCCAACAACGCCGGACCGAGCGCGGCCTTCAACCTCTCGATCACTGACCAATTGCCGGTGGGCACGGTCTTTGTGTCGGCAGTCGCTTCGCCCGGCGCAACTCTGGTGACGCCTGCGGTCAATGCCAATGGTACTGTGGTGGCAACTTGGGATGCCGCTGGCGGAACGGCCAACGGCTTGACAGGCCCTGGTGTGGTTCGCACTTTGACCATCGTCGTGCGCGTCTGCCCGGACTTCCAACAGATCCGCAATCTGTCGGATGCCGAAATGTGCGTGCCGAATCTGAACAACAGAGGAGTGATCGCTTCGCTGACGCCCGATCCGAATCCTGCCAATAACAACGCGGATTCAGTGACGACGGTGCAGGCGCAGTCCGACCTGTCCATCAGCAAGTCTGTCTCTCCGAACCCAGCGCAGTACAGCACGACCGGCCAACCGTCGAACGTGACCTACACGATCACCTTCGCCAATGCCGGCCCGTCCAACGCCAATGGTGTGACGATCACCGATGTGTTGCCGAAAGGCTTCACGGTGGCTCCAGGCGCTAACTCGCTGACCTCGACGGCTGGTGGAACCTTCACCGTGACCACCGACGCCAACGGCATCACCACGGTGGTGGCCAACCTGGGTGTGATTGGCGCGGCCAATCAATGTGGGCCGGTAATTCGTCCGACCAGCGGCACCGTGACCATCGTGGCGCGCATTCCGATCAAGCATCCGACGATCACCGTCACCAACACGGCGACGATTGCTTCGACCAACTGCTTGCCGGAAACGGGCACGCTGGCTGTCCAGACCAATCCGCTGTCTGGCAACCCGGCGATCATCACTCCGGGCACGTTGATGTTGGCCAACAACCGGGCCTTTGCAGACCTGCGTGTTGTGCCTCCGCAAACGACGCCTGGCGTTGCTTACCCGGCGCTCTCTGAAGTGAGCGATCAGAAAGAAGGCTCCATACTCTTCTATCCGATTTACACTTCGAATTCGCTCAACGCAAACTCGCAAAACACCCGCATTTCGATCACCAACACCTCGAACACGGAGAAAGCTACTGTTCACCTGTTCGCGGTTGACGGCGCGAGCTGCGCGGTGCTTGATGCCTTCGTTTGCCTGACCCCGAACCAGACCACTGTGTTCCTCGCTTCGGATTTCGATCCGGACAACACGGGCTACTTGGTGGCTGTGGCGGTGGACGACAACACGGGCATTCCGAGAGCGTTCAACGAACTAATCGGCGATGAATACGTCAAGTTCCAGACCGGCCACGCGGCTAATCTGGGCGCGGAAGCCATCGCGGCGTCAATGATGTTCCCGGCCGGACCGAATCCGAACGTGAGTACGGCGACGCTCCGTTTCGATGGCATGAACTACAACCGCCTGCCGCGCATCCTGGCTTCGGACAACATCCCCAGCCCGAATGACGGCAACTCAACGATGCTCATCATCAACCGTGTGGGCGGCAATTTCACCACCAGCGGCGCGACGATTGGCAACTTCACCGGACAGTTGTTCGACGATCAAGAACAGGCGTTCAGCTTCACGGCGAACCAGACGGTGTGCCAGTATCGCAAGATTCTGGACAACACCTTCCCGCGTACCTTCACTCCGTTCACCCGCGTGTTGCCGGCAGGCCGCAGCGGCTGGATGAAGTTCTACACATCGGACGACAAGGCATTGTTCGGTGCGCAGATCAACTTCAACATGAACGCAGGCGCGAGCGCGGGGGCCTTCAACCAGGGACACAACCTGCATAAGCTGACGTTGACCGATACGACGACGTTGGTGATTCCGGTGTTCATCCCCAGTTGCTAGGAGCTTGAATCCACGGGGGCGGAGCGGGCGTCAAACCCCGCTTCGCCGCTCGTCAACCTGAACCGTATCCGCAAGGATTTCTCTTTAAGTGAAAAGCGAAGTTTGTAGCGTTTGAGAAAGGTATCGGCGACGGAAAGTTCCGAGCCTGATTCAACGTAATGAACGAAAATTTTTACAGCGTCCGCGAGTGGATACTTCTGGAAGGTCAGGATAATCTCCTGACCTTCACTCTCATTCGCCAGCCCTTTCGCGGTTCAGTCCTGAAGTCGTAAAAGATTGTCCGCAAGATTGGCCGCCGGAAACCCCGTCAGGCGAAGATGGAAAACGGTGACCGGCGAATTGATTTTGTTCTGGGTACGCTTTGCACACTGTAAGCAATAAGTACCCTGGCCACGGCACGCACGCTGAAAGCGATGCGTACCC
>CAZRXE010000102.1:0-3295 GCA_964603695.1 uncultured Heliomicrobium sp. | reverse complement strand
GGCGGCATGGATCCGGCGCAGATGGAAAGCTTCCTTACGTCTTATTACGAGTATCACTTTCTTTACGTCTCCGGCATTGAGCACGTCGAATCGCGCTCAATCCAAAACGTCGCTTTGCTCAAACTCTTTTTCCATCCCGGCACGGATATGGCACAGGCGTTGGCGCAGGTCATTGCTTACGTTGAACGCTCGAAGGCGTTTATGCCGCCCGGCACAGTGAATCCGTTCGTAATGCGATTTGACGCGGGCAGCGTGCCGGTTGGCCAATTGGTCTTTTCCAGCGAAACGCGCGGCGTGGCCGAAATTCAAGACCTTGCCTTATTCCGCGTGCGACCGGCGTTTTCCACGCTGCCGGGCGTTTCCGCGCCGCCGCCTTTCGGAGGCAATCAGCGCACGGTCATAATTCGCGCCGATCCCGAAAGGCTGCGTTCTTTTTCGATGTCGCCCGAGGAAGTCGCCAAAGCCATTGCCACTGGAAACGCCATTCTGCCTGCGGGCAACGTGCGCACAGGCGATTTGAATCGCTTGGCACCGATGAACGGCGTCGTCCGCGACATCAAAGAGTTGGCCGATTTGCCGATTCGCAACGGCGTCGGCGCGAACGTTTATGTACGTGACATCGGCGTGGTCGAAAACGGCAGCGACATTTTGACCGGCTACGGTTTGGTCAATGGCCGCCGCACGGTTTACATCCCCGTCACCAAACGCGCCGAAGCTTCCACACTGGAAGTCGTCAACCGCGTCAAAAGCGAACTGCCGCGCTTTCAATCATTGGTTCCCGAAGACATCAAAGTCACCTTTGAATTCGATCAATCCACCATCGTCAAAAATTCCGTGCGCGGGCTGATTTTTGAAGGCGCGCTCGGAGCCGCGCTGACGGGTTTGATGGTGCTGCTGTTTTTGCGCAGTGTGCGTAGTGCGTTGATCGTCGTGGTGACGATCCCCTTCGCGTTGCTGGCGGGCGTGGTCGGACTGTGGATGGCGGGACAGACGATCAACGTTATGACGCTCGGCGGTTTGGCGCTGGCTGTGGGCATTCTGGTGGACGAAGCGACGGTCGAAATCGAAAACGTCAATTCGCACCTGGCGCGCGGCGAAGCTCCTCGTATTGCCGCTTTCAACGCCGCGCAACAAACCATCAGGCCGCGTTTGCTGGCGATGCTTTCGGTGCTGGCGGTGTTCGTGCCGTCGTTTTTTATGACCGGCGTGGCAAAAGCCTTGTTCGTACCGCTGTCGCTGGCCGTAGGCTTTGCAATGCTGACGTCGTATTTGTTGTCCAGCACGCTGGTTCCAGTGCTGGCGGCCTGGATGCTGCGGCCCCAAAAAGAACACAAGGAAGGTTTTGAACGCACACAGCAACGTTACGAAGGTTTTGTCACGCGCTTGCTGAAACTGCGCTGGCTTGTGATGGTCTGTTACGTGCTGATTGCGCTCGGCGCGATTTTCCTGGCTGGTCGCAATCTCGGCACGGACATTTTTCCGCAAGTTGACACAGGCATGTTTCAGCTTCGTTTGCGCGCGCCCACCGGCACGCGTGTCGAACGCACTGAAGTTCTCGCACTCAAAGCCCTCGACACAATCAAAGCCGAAGCCGGCGCGCAAAACGTGGACATCACGCTCGGCTATATCGGCACTCAACCCGCGAGTTATCCGGTCAACACCATTCACCTCTGGACGAGCGGCCCGCACGAAGCCGTGTTGACCATCGCCTTGAAACAAGGCTCCGGCGTCGGCATCGAAGCGTTGAAAGAACGGTTGCGCCAAAAATTGCCCGAAGCCATTCCCGGCACGGCCATGTCTTTTGAAGCGGGCGACGTGGTGACGAAGGTCATGAACTTCGGCGCGCCCACGCCCATCGAAGTGGCTGTGAGCGGCCCGAACTTGGCGGCCAATCGTAGTTTCGCGGACAAGCTACTTGCCGAGATGAAAAAGGTGACCTTCTTGCGCGACCTGCAATTCGATCAAGCTTTGGATTATCCGACCGTGGACATCAAGGTAGACCGCGCGCGCGCCGGACAGCTTGGCTTGACGGTTGAACAAGTCGGGCGTTCGCTCGTCGCCGCGACGTCGTCCAGCCGTTTTACGCAGCCCGTTTATTGGCGCGACCCGGCCAGCGGCACGGCGTATCAAGTGCAGGTCGAAATACCGCAATCGCGCATTCAATCAATCGAAGACGTACAGACGATTCCGGTCAACGCCGCGAACGGCGCGCACGCGCTGGCCGGTGACGTTGCCGAAATCAGTTACGGTACGGCGGTCGGCCAATATGACCGTTACAATCAACAACGAATGGTGACGGTTATAGGCAACATCGCCGGCAGCGATTTGGGCAGCGCGACGAAAGAAGTCAACGCCGCCATTGCCCGCGCCGGAGAAGTTCCGCGCGGCGTGACAGTCAGTATTCGCGGCCAAGTGCCGCCGATGCAGCAAACACAAGCGGGCTTGCAACTCGGCTTGCTGCTGGCCATCGCCACGATCTTTTTATTACTGACGGCGAACTTTCAATCGCTGCGGCTGGCGCTGGTGATTCTGGGCGTGATTCCGGCTGTGATTGCGGGCGTGGCGCTGGCTTTGTGGCTGACGGGGACAACGCTCAATGTGCAATCGTTTATGGGCGCGATTATGGCCATAGGCGTTTCCGTGGCGAACGCGATTTTGCTCGTCACCTTCGCCGAACAGCGCAGGCTGGCGGGCGCAGATGCTTTTGCCGCCGCCATCGAGGGCGCGAAAAGCCGCCTGCGCCCGATTCTGATGACCAGCTTCGCGATGATTGCGGGAATGATTCCGATGGCGCTGGCACTGGGCGAAGGGGGTCAGCAAACCGCTCCGCTCGGACGCGCGGTGATCGGAGGTCTGGCGGCTTCGACCGTGGCGGTGTTGGTCGTTCTGCCGCTGGTGTTCGCCGTGGCGCAACGAAAGGCGAGCACGGCATCGGCTTCATTGCATCCCGAAGACGTTTCGGCGCTGTGAATAATAATTTTCGCTCGTCTCCGGGAAGCGTTCGTCATCCAGGCTGCGCGGATTCTGGCACGAGCCTGGAATCTCAACTACATTAGGTTCACGAAGCGGTATCAAATCCAGTCCGACAATTTTTGAAAGTGCGGGTATTTTCTATGACCAAAAAACTGCTCTTGCTTTTAGTTTCCTGTTTGCTTGTTAGCCAACTATTCGCGCAAGTTCCGCGAAACGCGGCGGCGGATGATCTCAACAACGTTTTCAAAGCCGTGAAGTGGCGTTCTATCGGGCCATTCCGTGGCGGGCGTTCCAACGCGGGCTGCGGCGTCGTGGGTGATCC
>CAZRXE010000101.1:0-4004 GCA_964603695.1 uncultured Heliomicrobium sp. | reverse complement strand
AGTGGCGCAAACTACGCGCACGCGCCCGACCGTGACAAGCAACGATCCGGCGACGTACCGCTACGCTTATCAGCATGGTTATCGCGGCGGTTATGATGATGGCTTTACCAAAGGCAAGAGCGATTTCAACGATAACCAGGTGCGCGAATTCGCCAACAGTGAGGCTTATAACCGCGCAGATCACGGCTATCAGCAGCGTATGGGAACGCTGCCGGAATTCCAGGAAGGCTATCGCATAGGGTTTGAACTCGGCTACAACGACGGTTACCTGGGCCGTCCGTATACCACTTCCATGCCCGCCAATTTAGGCCGCGTGGTGGTGGCTTCGGTCAATGCTTCCGTCGAACCCGCTCCTGTGGAAAAAACACGCCCGCGCACCACTGATGAGCGCCGAACAGTGGATGACCGCCGCGCATCGGATGATCGCTACAACTCCGAACCTCCAAACCGTGCTTCAGACCGCGCCTCTTCAAATTCCAGACCGTCTTCAACTTCTTCCAGCTCCGGCAGCCGTGGAACGGTGACGATTCCGGACGGCGTTTCGATGAAGGTTCGCTTGAACGATCAACTTAATACGCGAACGAACAAGGAAGGCGACCGCTTCACCGCCGTCGTACTCGATCCGAGTGATTACGCCGACGCGATTATCGAAGGTCACATCGCCAAATTGAACAAATCCGGCAAGGCTTCGGGCAAAACGGAATTGGCGCTGGCTTTTGACACTATTCGCTTGCGCGACGGGCGCAGCGGCAGAATGGCCGCGCAGGTCGAGAAGATTTACGAGAGCGAAAAGGTCAAAAGCGTTGACGAAGAAGGCAATGTCGAAACCAGCAGTCGCACCAAAGACACTGCCACGCGCGGCGCTGGTGGCGCTGCGCTCGGCGCAATCATCGGCGGCATCGCCGGCGGCGGCAAAGGCGCAGCCATCGGCGCGGCCATCGGCGGCGGACTCGGCGTCGGTTCGGTCTTCATCGAAGGCGGCAAGGAACTGGTTCTTGAACCGGGAACCGAAATGCTGCTGCGCACGGCGGCTCCAGCCAGAACCAGAGACTAGCATTAGGTGGTAGGTGGTAGTTTGTAGGTTGTAGTGTAGGTAGCAGCAACCTATCAACTATCACCTGCCGCCTACCACCTATCAATGATTACCCTGCTCACCGATTTCGGCACCGCCGATTACTTCATCCCTGCTGTCAAAGGCGTCATTCTCAGCATCAATCCGGCAACTCAAATCATTGACCTGACGCACGAGATTCCGCCGCAGGACATCGCCGCCGGAGCCTTCACGCTGGGTGCTTGTTATCAACACTTCCCGGCAGGAACGATTCATTTGGCAGTCGTGGATCCGGGCGTCGGTTCGGCGCGGCGACCGATCATTGTCAGAGCAGGGAAGTGTTTGTTTATCGGGCCGGACAATGGCTTGTTCAGTTATGCCTATCGGCGCGAATCGCAGGTCGAGGTGTTTCGCATTGAGCGCGCGGAATACTTTCGCCATCCGGTCAGCGCCACTTTTCACGGGCGTGATGTGTTCGCGCCGGTGGCCGCCTGGCTATCGCGCGGCGTGCAGCCGGAAGCCATCGGGCGCGAAATTCAGGATTACGTTCGATTGGGAATTCCCCAGCCGGTGAATGATGCTTCGGCTAATCACATCGCTGGCGCAATCATTCACATTGACCGTTTCGGCAACTGCATCACCAATTTGACCGCGCGCGAATTGCCGAATCCGCAGGCTGACGTGCGGCTGTTACTGGCCGGGCGTGAAGTCACGCAGTTCGGCTCGCACTTCGCGCAGGCGACGGAGAAAGACGAACTGTTCGCTTATCCGGGCAGCGCGGGCTTTTGGGAAATCGCGCTGTGGTGCGATTCGGCGGCGGCGCGATACGGCATTGAGCGCGGAGCGGAAGTCATTCTGGAATTGCGATGAAACTGATTCGTTCAACTCTTGATCTAGATGCGCGTGTGCAGGTAATGGGCGTACTCAATGTCACGCCGGATTCGTTTTCCGACGGAGGCAGATTTGACGACGTTGAGTGTGCCGTTGAACGTGCATTGGAAATGGAAGCCGAAGGCGCTGACATTCTGGATATCGGCGGTGAATCCACGCGGCCTGGTTCGGTTTTCATCAGCGTCGCAGAAGAATGCGCACGCGTTTTTCCCGTGCTGGAACGGTTGCTGGGCCGGTTGCGGATTCCCGTTTCGATAGACACCACCAAGCTCGAAGTTGCGCGCGGCGCAATCGAACGCGGCGCGGAACTCATCAACGACATCAGCGGATTGCGCTTTGATGTGCGGTTGGCGGAGCTTGCGGCGGCAACCGGCGCGGGGTTGATCCTGATGCATTCTCGCGGCACGCCGGAAACTATGCAGAATCTGCCTTTTGCCGAAGACATCTTCACCGAAGTCATCGGCGGATTGCGCTGGTCGGTCGGACACGCTACGCAGTGCGGCGTGCGGCAATCTCAATTGATTCTCGATCCCGGAATCGGCTTCGGGAAAACGCCTCGGCAAAATCTAAAGCTAATCAACGGTCTGGATTGTTTGACGGCTGAGTTCGGCTTGCCTGTCTTGTTGGGAGCTTCGCGCAAATCGTTTATCAAACGCACGCTCGACGAAAGAACGAATGTCGTCAAACGCGAAGATGTGGGCGAAAGGCTGATGGGAACGGCGGCAAGCGTCGTCATCGGTATCGAACGCGGCGCACGCATTGTGCGCGTTCACGATGTCGGTGAAATGGCAGCGGCGGTTCGATTGACTGAGGCACTGCTTTCAGCCGTCTAACTTGCCACAATCGCGGATTCCGACTACGCTTCCCGCTCGATTCCACCCCTCACAAACACAAAACAACATGTACACCGATTCAAGCGCGCGTCTTGCACCCATTCGTTATCAATCCATGCCGCCGCTGGCGCACCCGGCAGACGGTTTTTATTCGGAGCGTCCACTTGGAGCGATTTATGCGCCGGAGAAAACCACCTTTCGCGTCTGGGCGCCAACGGCCAACAGCCTGACGCTGCATTTATACGAAGCGCCGGTCGGAGGCCGCGCCGGGCTTTACGCGATGCAGCGGCTGGAGGACGGCTGCTGGGAAAAAATCATTCTGGATGATTTGCGCGGCAAGTACTACACCTACACCGCCGCCGGCGACGATTCCCGCTTTGATCCGGCGCGCGAACTGCTGGATCCTTACGCCCGCGCCGTCACCAATCACGAAGGGCGGAGCATAGTCGTTCACGACGAAACGCCCGTGGCCGAACGCCCGCACTTCCTGCCTTGCGAAGCGATCATTTACGAAATGCACATCCGCGATTTCACCATTGATCCCGATTCGGGCATTCAGCGGCGCGGCAAGTACCTCGGCGTGGTTGAACCTGGCACGCATCTGACCGGACGGCAGGATGTGACCACAGGGCTGGATCATCTGGTCGAACTCGGCGTCAACGTCGTGCAACTGCTGCCCATCGGTGAGTTCCACAACAACAAGCGCGAAGATTTGTATGGCTGGGGCTATGACGCTGTGCATCACTTTTCGCCCGAAGGCTGGTACGCCACCGAACGCTTCAGCGCGCGCCGCGTCAGCGAAGTCAAAGAGTTAATCAGCGGACTACATCAACGCGGCATTCGCGTCACATTGGACGTGGTGTTCAATCACACGTTCGAGGCCATCAACATCGGGCGCGTCTATAGCTTTGAAGGTTTGGTTCCGGGCTATTACTACCGTTTGCAGCCTGACGGCAGTTACTGGAATGGCTCCGGTGTCGGCAATGAATTCCGCACCGAAGCGCCAATGGTGAGGCGTTACCTGTTGGATTGCCTGAAGCATTGGGTGAACGAATACAAAGTGGACGGCTTTCGTTTTGATCTGCTGGGATTGATTGACCGCGAAACGCTGCGGCTGATGGCTCAGGAACTGCACGCAATTGATCCGAACCTGCTGCTTTACGGCGAACCCTGGGCGGGTGGCTCGACGCCGATTGAAATCAGCTATAAGGGAGTGCAGCGCAGCCAGG
>CAZRXE010000100.1:0-6832 GCA_964603695.1 uncultured Heliomicrobium sp. | reverse complement strand
CGCGCTTCCGCCGAAGCGACGGCCAAAGGCAGTCAGTTGCTGTCGAAATACCTGGAAGACCATCCCGAATTGACCGCCGGCAAACAGGCCGATCCCAGCGATTTCGTCACGCGCTCGCTGGCGATACAGAGTGAAACCGAGCGCTTGATTCAACCCGTGATTGACCATTTCGACCGGCAGGTGTTGGGCCAGCAATCCTTGGTGGATCGTTTCCGGTTTTTGTCGCCCGCCATCGTCACGCAAGCCGCGCTCAACGACATTGCCGGAACCAGCGTCGCGCGGTATCGCCACTTCCTTGCACTGGTGGACGATTTTCATCAACGTTGGCGCGCGCATTTCACCCCCCGCATCGTGCAAAAAGTGTTGCTGAGCGCCAGCGATTACGACCGCTTTCCGTCGTTTTCTTTTGGGGAAGAACCGACCGGCGTGGTTGCCAAACGAGTGCTGGCCGGATTGTTCGGTTTGCTGATTCCCGCGCTGGTTATCGGTTGGCTGAGCATTCGCGCCTTGCGGCGTTATCAACTTGCGGGTTAAGCCGACACACGAGGCTGAAAAATCAATTTCGTTGCGGCTTTTCAGTCAGTGGTTTGAAACCATCTTTGTCCACGAAAGAGGTTTTGATCTCCTCTTTCTGAAACTGAGTGAAAACTGTATTGACCTGATCTTCGTCCGTTTCACATAACAGCAGGTTGCGTAACGTTGCGCCCTTCAACCCTTTTGGCAGTTTCCCTTTCAGGTGAACCCGAAGCATATCTTCTCGCTTGACCAACTTGACCCATTCCAGCGCGATGCCGTGACCGGCGCTATCTTTCAATTCAAACTTGTCCTTCACATACGCCATCACAACGCGAATGTCTTCCGCGCTTTTCCCGGCAGCAAGGCGTTCCAGCTTGATGGCACGTTTGGCGTGTTCTCCGACTGCCCAAACGAATTCATCACCATACACTTCAATCGTGATGGAAACCGTTTGCGTTGCCGGATCGTGCTTGATCCAGGTTGTGGTGAAATGCACTGGATGGAAGCTAGAGGTGGCGTGAACATTGATGCCAACGCAGAACAATGCTGCCAGAACAAAATTCATTACCAGAATACGAGCTTTCATATCATTCCTTAGTGCCAACCGAATTGATGAAAACATTTCTGCTCCTCGCTTGCTTGTCTCAAGTGTTTGATTGGTGATTCTCGAAAGGCTCAGGATAGCTGGCTGAGAAATCCATGCGATCAATTTTCAAGAAATGGACGCTGGGGCAAGGTGAGTGGTCAGCAAAATGTGGTGAGTTGAGCCGCCACCCGCCATTCGCCCATTGAATTCGACCGAAAATGCCAGTTTGATGCCCATTCGGTAAAAAGCGCTCGCCGCCCCCCAACGTTGCCGCTATCATCCAAACAATCTGACTTCAATTTTAAGGATGACTGCTGATGAGGCGATCTGTCTTTGTTTTGCTCTCGCTACTTTTGCTGAATTTCATTGCGCTGGCTGATGGCGTGCCGCGCGCGCAATGCTTTCCGACCGAAAAACTGCCGCCCGCGCTACGCACCAAATCAGAAGAGTTGTTGCTGAAGGCGCTGGACACAGAAGCGCTTTATACACTGGTTGGCGGCTTGAAGCCGATGAGCAGCGGCATTGCGTCGTTCAAATTTTCAGTCAAGCAACCGGACTTACGGGAAATCGAAGAAGTGCGGCAGGCCTTGGCCGCCTGGCGCTGTGGCGATGAACTATTCGCAGATGTACGTCACTTTGCCCAAACTTACGAGGATTCAAAAACCAAAGAAACGACGCGCGCTGCCGAAGCAGTTCTCCTGAACCTGCCCGCGCTCTCTGCTGTAATGTCGAAGTACACGGATTACTTTGCGCCGTTCGGGCTGACGTCGCACGCGCATCCGATGGAAGTGCTAATGGCAATTGAATACAGCCAGCCCGGTCCGCGCTGGCGCGGATATGGATACTTGTTCGGCTTTCCACTTTACGCAGTGGAGTTTTTTGTCAACGCAGGCGAATCGGAAAAGCAAACGGGCAAATTTGCCGAACGCGACTTTTTCTCAATCCCGACGTTTAAGGCCGAAAATCATCAATTCGTCTGGGCTGTGCCGAAAGGGTATGTCGAACAGGACGAAGACCGGGCGATTCGTGCGCGCGCAACAGAAATTTTAGCGATGTATCGCGAACGTCGCGCCCACTTCATTGGCATGGGCAAACCAGGTGTTGGCGAATTGCTGCGCGATTGGTTTGACGACGGTAAGGGCTACTGTCTGCCATCAAACGCGCTCAAGCCCAAAGCTAAATCCGCCCGTCCGTAATAAGAGGATGAAACAACATCTTCCGGATCCGTCTCCTATTTCCAGCCATCGGTCTTAATTCAAGAAGTTGTTGTTGGCGGCCTTCGCGCTTCGCGTCCTGATCAGACACCCGCTTTCAACCATTCACCGCCTTCTTTTCACCATTTGTTGAAAACCGTTGACCGTCTTGCGGCCCATCGCTCTAACCTTACCGCTCAACCAACCCGTCCCCGAAAGATTGAAAACGAATGATGTAAGGAAAGGCGAGTCATGAAATATGTGTACTGTCTGGCTGTGCTGTTGCTGACGACCCAAACTGCCCTGGCGCAAAACGAACCGGAGGCTGGTCTCTGTCGCATAGAAACCAAATATGACCGCGACGCCGATATGACAACTGTCGGATGCGATGTGTTTGAGTCTTACAAGGACCGCCTGCGCTTGTTCGTTCGGATAAATATGTTATTTCAAGGAAAAGAGCCGAACGAAACGGCGAAATTCTCATTTGCCCTTTCAGCCTACAAAGGCGATGCAACCCGCAAAACATTCCCCTTATTCAAGGACGCAGCAACGCTCTCGCTCTCGGCGGCTTCGGCGCAACTCGAACTCCCCATCAGCGATTATCGCCAGGATTTTTTTGAGATGAATCGCATGCTGGCCGAGCAGGCGCGCGCCGAACTGAGCCGTGAAGACCTGCGCAGGCTGCTCGCGGCCCAAAGTCTTGCCGGTAAGTGGGGCGGCACCGAATTCAGACTTTCCGGGACCGCGCTCACCGCGCTCAAAGAATTCATTTCACGCCAGTCTTTCGCAGCGGATGGCCGCTAACGCATGTACAAAACTAAAGCTGGAACGAGTCGAGGAGGCACAATGGAAACACTTTGGCAGGATGCGCGTTATGCGGTGAGGTCTTTGGGGAAGCGACCGGGTTTTAGTGCCGTCGTCATTCTCACACTCGCACTCGGCATCGGCGCGAACACGGCGATTTTCAGTTTGATTTACGGCATTCTGCTGCGCCCGTTTCCGTACCGCGATGCCGACCGCATCGTGCGGGTCGAATCCGTCAACACCAAAACCACCGGCAACATTCAGGGCGGTTCGCAACTCGACCTCGGCGACTGGCAACGCCATACACAAAGCTTTGATTCCTTCGGCCTGTACATCACCTTTCCCAGCATCCTTAATACCGGCGTTGGCGCTTCGCAATCGGTGACGCTGACGTTTGCTTCGCAGCAGGTGTTTCCGCTGCTCGGTGTCAATCCGGTGTTGGGGCGCAGCTTTCAGCCGGAAGAAGATCAGATCGGCGGCGATGTGCTGAAAGCCGTATTGAGTTACGGGCTGTGGCAATCAAGCTTTGGCGGTGCGCGCGATGTGCTGGGGAAAACGGTGCAATTGCGCGGCGCGACCTACACGATTGTTGGTGTGATGCCGCCGGGCTTTCGCTTTCCCGAACGCTCGGACGTATGGGTTCCGTTGCAGGCGCGTTATGCCGGATACAAAGCCGATTTCTGGAAAGCGCGTGACTTTCGCCCGCACACCGCGATTGCCCGAATTAAAGACGGCGTGACATTGGAACAGGCGCGGTCTGAAATCGGCGCACTTGGTACACAACTCGCCCGCGAATTTCCGAACACGAACGAAGGCGTCAAGCTGCAACTCAAACCGTTGCGCGAAGCCGAAGTCGGCAACATTCGCCCGTATTTATTGCTGCTCGGCGGCGCAGTCGGATTGGTTTTGCTGATTTACTGCGTCAACGTAGCGAACCTCTTGCTGGCGCGTGGAGCCGCCCGCGAACGTGAATTGGCAATTCGTGCGGCGCTCGGTTCCAGCCGCTGGCGCTCGGTGCAAATGCTGCTGGTCGAAAGCCTGCTGCTGGCGTTGGTCGGCGGTGTGCTGGGCCTGGCGCTGGCGTGGCCGGGTTTGCAGGCGTTGCTCAAATTGATTCCGGTCGAATTGCCGTTCTGGATGAAGATCGAACTCAACTGGCCAGTGCTGGTGTTCAGCTTGTTGGTGACGATGGCGACGGGCGTGTTGTTTGGTTTGGTTCCGGCGCTGCAACTGTCGCGCGTGAATTTGCAAAACGCGCTCAAAGACAGCGCGAAAGGTTCATCTGGAGGAGCGAGTTCGCTGCGGTTACGCAACGGTTTGATCGTCGCCGAAGTCGCGTTCTCGTTGCTGTTGCTGGTCGGGGCGGGCTTGATGATGCAAAGCTTCATGCGCTTGCAGCAGGTAAACACGGGCATTAACGCGGAGCGGTTGATTACGGTGTATCTGTCGCGCTTTGCGCCGAACACCACGCCGCAGGAACAAATCGTTGCTTACTCCGATCAGTTCCGTCGCGTGATGGATGCGTTTGTCAAAATCCCCGGCGTCGTGTCGGTGGGCGGCGGCTATGACATTCCGCATTACAACAAACCCGAACAGCGTGAAAAGCAGGAAATCACCATCGTCGGCCAAAGCGAACGCGAGCAGAATCACAACGCGCCTGCGATTGGCGTGGATATTGCTCCCGGTTACTTCCAAACGCTCGGCATTCCCTTGCTGGAAGGCCGCGATTTCAACGAGGCCGATACGCTCGACAAGCAGCGCGTCGCCATCGTCAGCCAGCACACAGCCAACACGCTCTGGCCGGGACGCCCCGCCATCGGGCAGCAAATCCGTTGGGGCAAGGCGTCAAGCGGCAATCCGTATTGCACGGTCATCGGCGTCGTCGGTAACACGAAATGGTCGGCGGCGGAAAACGAACCGGGCTTTGAATTGTATTACCCCTACAGGCAATGGCCTGTGCCTGCGATGCACATTGTCGTGCGCACGCAAACCGAACCTGAGCAACTGATGCCGCTGTTGCCCCGCACGGTGCATGAAATCAATCCCGATATTGCCATCAACCTCATCAAACCCGTCGGCGCAATCGTCAGCGAAGCCAACTGGCAACGGCGCTTATGGGGCGTGTTGTTCGCGCTGTTCGCGGGCATTGCGCTGTTGCTGGCAGCAGTCGGTTTGTACGGCGTGATGTCGTATCTGGTCAGCCAACGCACACGCGAAATCGGGCTGCGAATGGCGCTCGGCGCGCAGGCGGGCGATGTCTGGCGTTTGATCCTCGGCCAGGGCTTGAAAGTCGTGGCGCAGGGCGTGGTGGTTGGCCTGATCGCGGCGCTGGCACTGGCGCGCGTAATGACCAGTTTGCTGTTCGGCATCACGGCGACTGATCCGCTGACATTCGCGGGCGTAGCCTTGTTGCTGGTCATCGTCGCGTTAGTGGCGTGTTTTGTGCCGGCCCGACGCGCCGCCAAAGTTGATCCGATGATTGCGTTGCGAGCGGAATAAATCCATAACAGATTGCCAGTTCACTACAAGAGCGCCTCGCTCGATTACTGCTCGTGTGCGGTTCAATGCCGCTCACCTGTCAGCTCCGGCCATTCGTTAAAAAACCTTTCCTACCTTCGCCGCCGTGCCTCTATAAGCCAGGTTTTACATAAACCGATATACAACCTTCGCAACCAATAAAAACTATGATACGAACCTTGATTAAGCTCTTCGCCTTATCACTCTGCCTGTGTGCAACGATTGCGCATGGACAATCTTCGGGCACAATCAGCGGGCGCATTTTGATCACCGATGGAACTGCACAGGCCGGCATCAACATTAAGCTCGAAGAAAATGGGCAGACAACCACTACCGATGCGGCTGGGCGCTTTGCTTTTAGCAATCTGACGCCGGGCAAATATACAGTAACGGCATCAGGCGGCGGCTTTGTGCCGCAGACGCGCGAAGTCGAAATCCAACCTGGGCAAGCCGCGACTACAGAAATACGGCTGGAAAAAATCACAGCGAGCGTGGACATCGTCGCCAGCCTGAAGGAATACCATCTGGAAGAATCCTCCGTTGGCACGCGCGTCAACACGCGCCTGATTGATCTGCCGATGTCGGTGCAAGTCTTTCCCAACCAACTCATCGAAGACCGCGCCGTACTCGAAGGCAATGAACTCTTTCGCAACGTCAGCGGGATGAATCAGAACACGTATAGCGCGATGACCTTTCGCGGCTTCACGCAGCGCGAGATTTTGTACAACGGCATGCGCGGCAACCCGTTCGGCTCGCTGGAAGGCGATGTGAACAACGCGGGCTTCAGCACGTCGCAGATTCGCCTGACCAACATCCAGCGCGTCGAAGTATTGAAAGGCCCGGCGTCGTCCATGTACGGTTCAACTGAAGTCGGCGGCTTGATTAACTATGTCACGAAAAAGCCGAAGGAAGTGCTGGACGGCGAAATGCAGGTGCGCTTCGGCAGCTTCAACCAGAAATTTGTGAACGGCGAAATGTCCGGGCCGATCACGGACAAACTGCTGGCGCGCGGCGCGTTTTATTACGAAGACCGCAACAGCTTTCGCAACAATGCTGGTTCTGAGAACTCCCATGCGGCAGCCAATTTGCTGTACAAGGCCAATGACAACAACCGCTTTAGCGTCGAAGCCGAATTTATCAACCAACTTTTGCCGGGCAACCGGATGCGCGGAATTCCCGTGGATGCCAACGGCAACTTCCTGACAACGATTAAGTG
>CAZRXE010000099.1:0-1593 GCA_964603695.1 uncultured Heliomicrobium sp. | reverse complement strand
AAGCGCCGCCGCATTTCACTCACCGAGCAGCGAAGACGAGATCATCAAAAAACTCTATCCCGATCAGGCCACTTTCAAACGCGAGGAGCAGCGCCGCTTTGAGATTCTGATTTCGCACTGGGACGTGCCGCTGGTCGGCGTGGACGCGGACAAGTAAACGATTTAGATTCAACGTGTTAGAATGCCCGTGTATGCACCTACAGCGAATCGAAGCGGTCAACTTTCGTAACTTAACCGGCGCAATCGAATTTTCTTCCGGCCTAAATGTGATCTACGGCGCAAATGCTCAAGGAAAGAGCAGTTGGCTGGAAGCGATTTATTTATTGGCGACGACGAAATCCTTTCGCACGTCTCATCCGCGAGACACAATCCGTCACCAAGCTCAGGAAACTATTCTTCGCGGCACTGTCGCGCGGGGCAATTTGACCAAAGACATGCAGTTGCTGCTGACCGCCACGACCAAGCAGGTTTTCGTCAACGGCAAACGCGAAGCCGCCGTGCGTTACCTGGGAACTCTTGATGCCATTGCGTTTACGGCTGACGAGATGGACGTGGTGCGCGGCGCGCCGGACGCCCGACGCAGGTTTCTGGATCGTGGAGTTTTCGGCACGCTGCCTGCTCACTTGGGCACGCTCAATGAATACAACCGCGTGCTGAAACAGAAAAACGCGCTGCTGCGCGAAGCTACGGAAGCTACTGATCTGCTTCGGTTTCTGCCGTTGATCGAAACCTGGAACGATCAATTGGTGACGCTCGGAACTGAGATTTATCAGGCACGGACAAATTACCTCGTCAAACTACAATCCGCGCTCAATCCATCGCTGTTTCAGGCGGAGGAAATCCGCGTTCGCTACAAATCTTCGCTCGAAGGCAAAGGCGATTTGAACGATTACGCCGCGCTTTTGCGGGAGCGGTTAAATCATAGAATTAAGAATGAGATAGCGGTAGGACACAGTCTAGTCGGCCCGCATCGGGATGATTTGGAAATTCTGGCTGACGGGTATGAAATTGCGCGGTTTGGCAGTTCCGGCCAACAGCGTAGTGCGCTGCTGATTCTTGATCTGGCGCAACTGACCGTGTACCATCAGGTGTTTGAAGAACACCCAATTTTCCTGATTGATGACCTCGATGCCGAACTCGACCGCAATCGCATCGGAATTTTGCTGGATTACCTGGACGGCAAGGCGCAAACCATTGTTTCAACCTCGAAACAATCTATTGCGGATCGTTACCGCGACCGCGCTGCAACTCTTCTGGTGCAAAATGGCGCAGTGGTTGATGAGTAAAAATCTGTGATGGATTGTGGTTTGGGGAAAACGCGCAAGTAATGACCTCAAGTAAAGACATGGAAGCTAAACAGAAATTGATAACAGAGACTGAACAAACGATGAGTGAAACAAAACAGAAGGCGACGGAGCAAACTTATGACGCTAGTTCCATCACTGCCCTGGAAGGACGTGATGCCGTGCGTTTGCGGCCTGGAATGTACGTCGGTGATAACCGGGAAATGGGGCTGCATCATTTGGTTTACGAAATCGCCGATAACTCAATTGACGAAGCCCTGGCCGGATATTGCGATACGATTCTGATCAC
>CAZRXE010000098.1:0-2306 GCA_964603695.1 uncultured Heliomicrobium sp. | reverse complement strand
TTCCCAGGTCAATTCCGATAACTTTACTCATCTTTCCTCCCCTTGCGGCTGCCGGGGCATATCCCGCGCCTGCAAAACATTGAATTCGATAATGGCGGTGCTTTCAAACACTCAATTGAAAGCGAGAGCAGTATAGATACTTGAGCGTAAGGCTGTCAAGAAATCTGACTGTGTTTTATGAGATTTTTCGTTCATCGTCATCAATCATCGGTGGCATCGGTGGCATCGGTGGCATCGGAGGACAGCTTACTTTCGCGGATTCTGGATTTCAGTTCGCCGGTGGTGATGATGGTTCGGCGGGGACGGTCAGAAATTTCCTTATCAAGAATCAGGCCGGAAACGGCAAGGGTGCCGGATTCGGAGAGTTCGAAGAGTTGTCCCTGATCGGTGAGCAGTGTGGTTTCACTGCGGCGGTAAAAATTGGTTTGCTGATAAATGTCTTCCAAAAAGCCAAGTACAACTTTGGCCACGGCGATAATCGGGACAGCCAGAATAATCCCCAGCAATCCGAACAAGTTGCCGCCGATGACCAATCCGACTAGCACCCACATCGGATGCAGATTCAAACGGCTACCCAGCAGTTTGGGTGTCAGGTAATAACCTTCGACGCTTTGGACGACGACGAACACGGCCAACACGCCGGCCAGTCGCCCGAAGCCTGCGCCGTCCAGCGCGGCAAAAAGCAAAGACAATCCGATGCCGATGATCGTTCCCAGATAAGGCACGAAGTTCAGCAAACCGGACAGCATGCCGATGGAAAATCCCAGCGGCACGCGCAAAGCCAGAAAGCCTGCGGAATACATTCCGCCCATCACCAACGCAATCAGCAATTGGTTGCGGACGTAAGAAGACAACACAGTGTTGATTTGGCTGATTAACCCGGTGGTCAGCACGCGGTAGCGCGGCGGAATCAGGCGATCAATGCGGTCGCGCATCTCACGGTAATCGGCTAGAAAGTAGTAAATGAAAAAGGGAATGAGCAGCAAATCCATGATGGACGCGGTAATGTCCACCAGTTTGAACAGCCCTCGTTGCAGCCAACTGCCAACCCAGGCGGCGACTTTTCCGGGGTCGGCGGCGAATTTGTATTTATCGAACTGGACTTTGACCAGATCGTAAAGCTGCGGATTGACCTCTTTTACCTTGAGCAGTATGACTTCGACGCGGGCTTTGTCGTTGACCAGTTCGGAGGCGCGGCTGTAAGACCGGCTGAATTGCGTCCACAATCCGGGCAGGACGAAAATCAGCGACAGAATGACCACCAGCACCGCAGTCGTAATCGCCAGCATGGCCGAAGACGAGCGCGACCAGCCGCGTTTTTCAAACCAGGTGACGACAGGGGCCAGCAAATACGCCAGCGCGATGGACACTAGCATTGGAACCAGAATGATCCGTCCGCTGATGAAGGCAAACAGCAAAAAGACCAACGCCAAGAGTGCCGCCGGAACCCAGCGCATCCATTCAATCGGCGTTTTTTCGTGGGAATTGTTCAGCAGGGAATGATTTTGTTTGTCCCGGTCTTTCACGGCTTGTTTTTCTCCTGTTCGCTCATCAGCCGGTTGACGTGCCAAATGTAATGCAGCCCGGAAAAGACAGTCATCGCCAGCGTGATGTAATAGGCCGCCGGTAGCCAATGCCTGAAAAGATGAAAGGCATTGGCCACCAGAAAAAACACGATCATCGTGATTTGCACAAATGTGTTGAGCTTGCCAGGAATAGACGGACGAAAGCCGCTGAATCCGGTGGTCATGTTGATGACCAATGCGCCTAGCACTATGAACACGTCACGGCTGATGGCCGCCGCCGTCAGCCAGAAAGGAATCGGCGGCGTTTCGGTAAAGCGCGGCAGCGACAAAATGATAAAGGCCGTCACCAGCAACAGCTTATCCGCCATCGGATCGAGAATTGCGCCAAGCTGCGTTTTTTGATTGAAGCTGCGGGCGACCAGCCCGTCCAAGCCATCGGTGACGGCGGCGGCGAAAAACACCCCCAGAGCGAAATCGAAGTTTTGATAATACGCCGCCGACGCAAAGACGGGAATCATAATCAATCGAAGAACGGTCAGCAGATTGGCCAGGGTCAGAACCGACGACATTGTGTTTGATCGCTGTAGATAGTTGATTTTGAAGCAGTAGTATGAAGCCGTTTAAGCGCGGGCATCATAGCTTTTCAATTTTTCTTTTGAAAGCTTTTTGGCAATAATGCGAGGGTTATGCGAACTTTAGTAGTTGGTGACATTCACGGAAAATTGGCGTTGTTCAACCGCTTGCTGGAAGCGATGAAATATCAAGCCGGAGAAGACAAGC
>CAZRXE010000097.1:0-1919 GCA_964603695.1 uncultured Heliomicrobium sp. | reverse complement strand
GGGTTTGATCTATTGAATGACCTGATTACTACATTCGGCTATGTTTATTTTTCAGCGGAGTACAAACCTAATCCCAAAAGAGTGATTACTGAAGTTCAATACACGCTGGACATGCTTAAGTTCGAGACAGGCTTCGAACCGTTTATAAAATCAAACCCATTGCACTTTGCCCAGGTAATAGGAAATTTACTTCCCCAAGAAGCCGCTTTTCTATCGCAGGTCATTGCCTGTCATAAGCTGCTTACCCAAGAAAGAGATTCGTCAAATAACGTCTCTAAATAGGTTTCCAGCCAACCATCTCAATTATTTCGGCACGTACCCGCCATTGGGCAGGGAAGTGTCTTTTGTTCGGCTTCAATCTTTTTCGATCTGAAGTCTGCACAGTCTTAGTGTGCCTTGGCATTTCCGGCATCTTTAAGGCTGTTATTGAGTAGCAACAAGCAGGGTATACCGGATCGCTTGGCGATCTCCGATAACCCTTCACTAACCTTCAACATAAAGGAGAACAAAATGCGTTCAACATTTCGCCTGCTTTTCATTGGATGCCTAATGGTACTTGGCTCCACGGTCAATGGATTTGCTCATTCTGAAGGCGGCAAACAGTCCTCCCTCGCAGTTTCAAATATGCCGAATTGTGTTGTGGGGGAGGCTCATTCACACGAAAGCCACCAAACACTCCATCAGCTTTCACGGCATCTTCCTTTCACCATTTTGTACGCCTACTATTTAGAAGAAGAAGAAGGTAGTCGGTGCATACATGGTGGTTGCACATGCACTCAGTCTAATCACGGCAATGGGAGTTACTGTTCTTATGGGCGAGGTGATTGCTTCACGCATGAAGGAATCACTTGTACCTGGGAGTAATTACCGGTTCTTGGGGAATTGCTGTCCGTCCCTAGAAAATATTGGGGTCGTATTCAAATGGATGCGGCCCTTTTAGGACGAGAGGTGGTTTGACCTTCAAACCCAATCACCGGCCTTTCCCAGGTTCGGTGTGCGCTTGCACTGCTGTCATCTTCAATTCTCCGGGCGAGTTGGCACTGCCCAAAACTCAATCGGGTGCGGTTGCGTTCATTGTTTACCTCCTGGATTGAATCGTTGCCGCTTCGGTAAAACACACCAAGCTTTGCCACGGCTTTATCGCGGAATCACCCAGGGCATCAAATAGGCATAGATCATGACGATCACGCCGACAATCACCGCCAGCGCCAGGCTGTGTTTGAAGACGGCTTTGAAAATCGCGGCTTCGTTGCCGGTTTGCTGCGTGGCCGAACTCGATACGACGATGGATTGCGCGTCAATCATCTTGCCCATCACTCCGCCCGAAGAATTCGCCGCGCCCATCAGAATCGCGCTCAAACCCAATTGCTCCGCCGTCACTTTTTGCAGATTGCCGAACAGCGCGTTCGATCCGGCGTCGGTTCCGGTCAGCGCCACACCCAACCAACCAAGCAGCGTTCCAAAAAACGGAAACAGCATGCCCGTTCCGGTTAGACTCAAACCCAGCACCGTGTCCATTCCGCCATAGCGCGTGACATACGCCAGCCCGACCATAAAGCTGATGGCCAGCAGCGACGGAATCATTTCCCTCAGCGTTTCGCCGAAAATTTGCAACGTGCGTTTTAGCGACAAGCCCAGCAGCAAGGCTGAAATCAATCCGCCGACAAAAACTGCTGTGCCGGGAATGCCTATGAAGTTGAAATCAATCATTGCCGCTTCCGGCGTAGGCTGCGGCGCAACGGGCGGGACTTTCAACACGGCATTGTGCAGAGCAGGCATCGGCACGCGCAATTCGCTGAAAAGCAGATATTTGTTGATCTTCGGATAGCTGGCGATGAAGATCAGAACGGAAGACAGAATGAACGGCGACCAGGCTTTCAAGACCTGAATTGCGGATTGCGGATTGCGGATTGCGGATT
>CAZRXE010000096.1:0-9666 GCA_964603695.1 uncultured Heliomicrobium sp. | reverse complement strand
TCCATCGCGACGTTGCGAAAAGAACTTACCGTGGCTCTCGTGCAACGCCTACCGCGTTGTCCCTGCTGCCAACAAAGAAAAGACTCGAGGCTTGGAGCGTATGAGCAGCTTATCGAGTGATTCCGTAACACAGTAGTACTAGGAATCGCTCAATGTTGCGCGCGTTCTTCATCATTCTTTGTTGTCTGGGTTGGCTTTGTTGCTGTGCGACACCGCCCAGAAAAACTGAAGCCATTTCAGCCAAGACCGAAATTCAACGCCGCGAAAATCTTTCCGACGAAACACTTCAGCAAATTGCCGCCGCATCGCTTGGCGAACGCGAAGGCGCAGTGTTGTTGATTGATCCGCAAACCGGACGATTGCGCGCTGTCGTCAATCCTCGCGTGGCTTTTGAACAAACTTATCCGCCCGGTTCGGCGATTAAGCCGTTTACGGCGTTGGCAGCCTTGCGCGCGGGACTGCTTGATCTGGAAACGCGGCGGCAGTGTCAGGGCAAATATGTGCGCGGCGAGTTTGAAATTGTCTGTTCGCATCCGCGCAGCAACGCGCCTTTCAATTTGACGCAGGCGCTGGCGTATTCCTGCAATGATTACTTTGCTCACGTCGGCGAACGCTTGAGCGAAGGAACGTTCAACGCCACGCTTGGCGGTTTCGGCTTCGGCGCGCGCACGGGCGTGCAGGCGAATGAGGCGGCGGGCGCGCTGTCTCGCGGCGAATGGCGCGCGCAAACGGCGCTCGGCGATGACGAACGCTTGCTGGTGACGCCGGTGCAATTGCTGGCGGCATACGCGGCGCTGGTCAACGGCGGGCATTTGTATCGGCCTCAGCAAACGAAGGACGCGGCTTTTGTGCCAGCGGAAAACGCGCGGTTGAGCGTTTCGCCCGTGCATCGCAAAGCCTTGATCGAAGGCATGCGCGGCGCGGTGAAATACGGCACGGCGGGGAAAACCGGCTTGGGCAAATTGCCGGGCTATGTTTTCGGCAAGACGGGAACTTCGACGGCGAGCAACGGCTTTCGCACGCAAGGCTGGTTCGTCGGTTTCGCGGCGGCAACTCCCGCGACTGGCGTGCCTCTGCCGGAGCAAATCAAGCTCGGCGTGTTGGTGTTTTTGAAACGCGCTCACGGCGCGCAGGCAGCGGAAGTGGCAACGCCGATTTTCGATTGCGGATTGCGGATTGCGGATTGCGGATTCTTGCGGCAAGGGGAACGCGAGACGGGCAAACGGGCAGACGGGCAGACGGGCAGACGGGCAGATAAAGTGATCTTCGCTGAAAACAATCCGCAATCCGCAATCCGCAATCCGCAATCCGTGAGGGTGCGTTCGGTCAGTGAAAACACAACGCGCGAATTGCCACTGGAAGAATATGTCGCGGGCGTATTGGCCGGGGAAGCGAGCATTGAAAAAGAAGTCGAAGCATTGAAGGCGCAGGCCGTGGTCAGTCGCACGTTTGCGTTGAAAAACCTGGGGCGGCACGCGCGCGAAGGTTTCGATTTTTGCAGCACGACGCATTGCCAGCGGTTTGTTTTGTCGAACGAACGTTTACACGCGGCGGCGCGCAGAGCCGTGACGGCGACGCGCGGTGAAGTGTTGCGGGATCAGTCGGGCGCAATCGCTGACGTTTATTTTCATGCGGCTTGCGGCGGCGTGACGGCGAATATTGAAAGTCTGTGGGGCGTGGATGCGCCGGAGCATTTGCGCGGTGTGCGCGATGAGTTTTGCGCCTCTATGCCGCATCGGCGCTGGGAGCAGACGATTCCGGCGGTGCGGCTTGCCGGAGCTTTGCAAAGCGATGAGCGAACGAACGTCGGCGCGACGCTCAAAAGTTTGACGGTTAGCAAACGCGATGCGACGGGACGCGCCGAATGGTTGACGATTGAAGGTGCGCGGCAAGTGAAGGTGCGCGGCTGGGATTTCAAATTGATTGTCGGGCGCGCTTTAGGCTGGCAGATGATTAAGAGTTCGCGGTTTGACGTGGCGCGCGTCGGCGATGACTTTGTTTTTCGCGGCGGCGGTTTCGGCCACGGGCTGGGGCTTTGTCAGGAAGGTGCGCGCGGCGCGGCAAGGCGCGGGATGAATTATCGGCAGATTGTCGGGTTTTATTTTCCGGGGACGCGATTGGCGCGTGATGTTGCGCGAACTGTCAGTTTGCGTGGCTGGCTGCAAACGGTTTCCGCCGCCACGACGCAAACTGACAGTTCGCGCAACATCGTTTCCAGCGAGCATTTCCGCGTGCGTTATGGCACGGGCAATGATCGCCGCGAAGTCGAAAGTGCATTGCGAACGCTGGAGACGGCGCGAGCGGATTTGCTCAGGCGATTGGAAAAGGCTTCGTTGCGGCTGAACGAGGCCGCGCCGTTTGAAGTCTCCATTCACGCCACAACGGCGGAGTTCATTGCGGCGACGGGCTTGTCGGGTTGGACGGCGGGAACGACGCGCGGCAGGCGGATCGAATTACAACCGCTCTCGTTGCTGCGCAAACGCGGCGTGGTTGCGACGACGCTGCGTCACGAATTGACGCATTCGTTCATTGAATTGCTGGGCGCGGGGCAAACGCCGCGATGGCTGGCGGAAGGCTTGTGTTTACACGTTGCCGGCGAAGGCCGCGCGATGATGCAGGTCAAAATCAGCCGGCCTTTGCCGCGTGAAGTTCTGGCGGGAAAACTTTCCAACCCGGTCTCCGCCGCCGAAGCCAAAGTCTTGTATGCGATGGCGTATCGCGAAGTGCAGTCGTTGATTCAAACCAAAGGCGAAGCGTTTGTTTGGCGGTTGGCGGCGCGCGCGAACTAGCGGCGATATTGGTTCCAACCGGGCCACAGCAGGGTTTTGCCTTCGGCGTCGCCGAAAACCACTGCCGAAGGTTTGTCGTCGGCGACAAACAGATTTCGCGGTTGATCCATCGGGGCGCCGTCCAGCGAAAACGGTTGTCTGAAGGTTAGCGCGCCGCCCGGCTGCACCTCAGACCAAAGCAGCGTCAGTTGTCCGTCAGCCAGAATTTTCAGGTCGAAAGAAGTGATGGGCGTTCGCGCGCGCGCCAGCGTTTTCACCGTGCGCGGCCTGCCTGAAGCATCCAATCGAGCCAGGCGAATTTCAGCGCCTTCATGGTTCATCACATCCCAACAAGCCAGAAAGCCGTCGGCCACGGGCAGCAGTTGAATCGGTCTGTGATGCGGGCCTTCGCCGCCGCTGATTTCAATCGCTTCCGATTCGGTGTACCCGGCGGCGGTCTTGGCAAATGCTCGCGCCATCAACGCGCCGCCTTGCACGAAGTAAGACACCAGCACTTTGCCGTTGTCGCCGGTCACGCCCGGCAAACCGACTTTGCCGCCTTGCGCGGTTTGCGCGACAAGCGTCGCGGATGTTTGCAGCGGCCTGCCGTCGCGTCCGACCTCAAGCATTTGAATCACGGGCGAATGAGGATCCGGCGCGACCCAAACCACCATGTAACGATCCACGATCCAGGCCGCGCGCGGCTGCGCGCCTTTTCGGCTGAGCAGAATCGGCTGCGCGACGGTTTGAGCTTCGATGCGCCAGAGATAAATGCCGCCTTCGATTTCGCGCAGCACTATGAATTCCTTGCCGTCCGTGGCCACGGCGCACTCCATTGCGCGCGGCGGCAGCAGCGGACGATTGCCCGTGTCCGGCAGGCTGATGGGCACGCTGAATTGAACGCGCTCGGAAATTGAATGTTGGTCGCGCAACATCCAACCGGCTTGCAGCTCATTGCCTTCGCGCCAGACAGCCAGTGTGCGTTCGGCGGTGGAAGCGGTTTGAATCCACGGTCCGTCGTCAGCCGCGCGCATTGGCGGTCTTTCGACAGACGGCGGATTTTGCGATTCCATTGACGGATGTTTGCCGACTGAAAAGAGCATCCACAACAACGCGACAACGGAAATGCCGGCGGCCAGACTGACGCCGCCAGCCACTGCCGCCACGCGTGTCAAGGACTTTGTGGACAGATGCAGCCACTCCCGGCCTTGCCGCGAAGTCACGCTTAAATCGAATCCGCGTCCGAAACCGTTGCGCACCGCCACGCGATTGCCGAACAGCGGAATTACCGCCGCCACGCCGGCTTTGGCGTCGCTTGCCGGTTCAAGCGGTTGCTCTGAATTGATGGTCAGGCTTTGCGATTCGTCTGCGGCCAGACGGCGCAGGAATTCCGGGTAACGATCAATTTGCGGGCTTTCGAGTTTCAACGATGCGGCCAACGTTTCCGCGCGCAAAACTTCAGCAAACGCGCTACTGCAACGGGCGCAATCTTCCAGATGGGCGCGCAACTGCGCCGCGTGTTCGCTTTCCAATTCGCCCGCCGCCAGCGCGACCAGCAAATCGTCAACGGCGCGGCATTCTTTGGCTCGGTCGGTGTTCATAAATTGATCGCATCATAAGCTTTGACAAACTGCTGATAGGCGCGGCGCAAACGACTGGCGGCGGCTTCAAAGCCTATGCCCAGAGCGTCCGCGACCTCGCCGATGGTGTGCCCTTCGACGGCTTGCAGAATAAAGGCCACGCGGTATTCCGGTTTCAATTTCGCCAGCGCCGCTTCCAGCGTCATCGTCGCCACTAAACGCGCTTCCTGTTTCGGCAGCGTGACGATGGCGGCCAGCGCGTCTTCGTCCGCGTCTTCGGCGCGGCGTAATCGCTGATCGAGCAAATCGCGGCAATGATTGACCGTGATGCGATAGAGCCAGCCTCGAAACGTGACTTTCGGCTCGAACGCCGCCAGACCGCGATACGCTTTAATAAAGACTTCCTGCACGGCGTCCTCGGCCTCAGCGTGCGAGCGCAGCACTGACAAACACAGCCCGGCGACGTACTGCTGATGGCGGCGAAACAAGGTTTCAAAGGCCGCCAAATCGCCGTCGTGTTTGAAGCGCCGCACCAGCTCAAAATCTTCCTCTTCCACCGCGATTGCGGCGGAAGAGGGCGGCACGCTTTTCAATCCTCTGCGATGGTTCATTCGCTTTACCTGAAAAGTTTTTGTCAGTCACGGAATTCAACGGCGAGGAAAGATTGGATTGGTCAGGGAAAATGAAATTTGGGGTGCCGCGGCTAAGGACGCCGCACTCCAAATTTGTTCCTACTTGTTGATGCGGCCTCGGCAGTTTGGCGCGCCGCATTGGCATTTTTTGCTGTCGTCGTGCCAGGACTCTTCGTAATCGAGCAGGATTTCTTCGCCGGGCTGAATATCGCGCACGGCGAAGAAAATCAGATGGCCGTGAATTTGGCGCAATGTGCAGTTTGGCGCGCAGGAATGATTAATGTATTCCGTGCCGTTGCCGCCGACGCTGCCGTCAATTGACCAGTATGAATCAATCCCGCAGATGCGAATCCGGCGTTTGCCGCGCAAACGTTTGGCCGTTTCCACGCGCGAAATTCGTTCGCCGACGAATTCGGCAATCTTGCGGCCTTTTTTGAAAAGGATGGTGGCAAAGGTTCCTTTGCCGTCAATGGTTGAGGGCTTGACTTCAATGCCGGGGGCGAGCGGGGTTTGGGGTTTCAAGTTTGGGTGTCCTCTCTAAAATCAAAAATGCCTGTAATGTCCGATGATCTTCCAGGCGAACAACACGTCTTCCAATCGTGCGCCAACGCCAATGTTGTGAATCACGGCGTAACGCTCCGCGCCTTCGACTTTGATTTTGCCGACCAAACCGATGTGCAGCAAGCCGCTGTCGAGTTCCCAGGCGACCACGTCGCCAGGCAGGTAATCTTTGGCGTCCCCGGTAATCGGCAGAGACTTCCGCTGCCGGTCGAACCAGGTCATCAGATTCGGCACGCGGCGATGGTCAATGTTTTTGTCGGGTTTTCGCGCGTTCCATTTTTGCGGGTACTTCTTGAAGTTGGCGGTCATGTCTTCGTGCAGTTCTTTTTGCAGGTCAATGCCGGCGGCGCGAAAGCCTCGTACCACCACGTCGGCGCATACGCCTGTTTCTTTCGGCACGTCGCCGTTCGGGTAATCAAGTTTGACGTAAGCGGGATCGTAGCTGTGTGTGTAAGTCGTTTGCTCAATGGCCGACGCATTTAGTTTTTCCAGCGGCGTGGCGTTGGCGGCGACTTGCATCGCGGCCTGCAACTGCGGCTGCGGAAGTTCGATTGCGCGCCGCGAACTGCGCAGCACCTGACAGCCCGCCAACCCAAACACAAGTAGAAACAGCATCAAACGAAGCTTGCTTTTCATCATCAACACATCCTTGCTGAAGAAGCAGTTTTCCACCCGGCGCAGTTTAGCATGAACGTCCTTCGCGCCTTGCGGATGGAAAGATTGACAGCCCGCGACAGGCAAGCGTAGATTCCCCCGCCGTCAAGAACGCCGAATCAATCGCTTTCCACAACCGGAGGAACCCATGCCCGACAATCCGCTGAGCAAGATCAAACATGTCGTTGTCCTGATGCTTGAAAACAGATCGTTCGACAACGTGTTCGGTTATTTGTACGACCCGCAAAACGACGCGCCTTTCGACAGACCGCCGCGCGGCCAATCTTTTGAAGGTGTTTCCGGCAAAGACCTGACCAATCCCATCCCGGAAGCCTTCGGCGGCGGACTGGCGCGCGTCGGCGAATGCACGGACTTCACCGCGCCGCAGCCCAATCCGAACGAAGCTTACGCGGACATTTACGGGCAGACTTTCAACGTTAATCCGCCGCCGGAAATCATTCCGAATCCGGCGGAGCCGCCCAACATGCAGGGCTTCGTGGCCAACTACGCCGAGGTTATTGCGGCCTACAACAAAAAGCATTCGTCGTCGCCCACGCCCACGCAGCCAGGCGATTTGATGCGTTGTTTCCGTCCCAAATCGCTGCCGGTCATCAGCGGTCTGGCCAATGCTTACGCGGTTTGCGACCACTGGTTTTCTTCCGTGCCGACCGAAACTTTTCCGAACCGCTCGTTCGCTTTTGCGGGCACGTCCAACGGATACGTTTACAACAACTGGAAAACCGGAATGCTGCCCTGGGACATTCAGGTGCTGATTAACAAGCGCGAGACTATCTTCAACCTGCTGGAAGACGCGGGCGTGCCCTGGCGCATTTATCACGGCGGCAGTTTGCTGACCAGCTTTGCGTTTTTATTACACGAACAGCTTCATCAGTTCGCGACCAACGATCCGGCGCGGCGGCGTTTTTATGAAATGGATCAATTCTGGAAAGATGCCGAGCGCGAAGACGGTTTGCCGAGTTATTCGTTCATCGAACCGCGTTATTTCAGCAGCCCGATGTTCGGCCCGCAAAACGACTTTCATCCCGATTACCTGCCGCTTCACCCCGAAGGTTTGTCGAACGTCGAACAAGGGGATTTGCTGATTTACCAAATCTACGAAGCTTTGCGAAAAAGCCCTTCCTGGGACAGCACGTTGTTTGTCATCACCTTCGACGAACACGGCGGCTGTTACGATCACGTGCCGCCGCCGGCAACGGTTTCGCCGGACGGTGTGGTCGTTCCGCCAGCGGAACCGGGCGGCAGCGGATTTTTGTTCAACCGGTTGGGCGTGCGCGTCCCGGCTTTGTTGATCTCACCTTATATCGAAGCGGGAACCATCTGCCACACCACCTTCGATCACACCTCGATCATCAAAACGGTCATCAACTGCTTCGGCGTGAAGGACGCGGCGGGCAATCCGGCCACTATGCTCGAACGCGAAAAGGCCGCCAACGATTTGAGCGAGGTGTTGACGCTGGCCGAACCTCGCACGGACGCGCCTGAACTGGAACCACGGATTCAACCCGAAGACGAATCCTTGCTGGAAAAAGCGCTAGATGTGGTTCGCCACGACATTCTCGGTTTGGCCACGCATCACGTCGCCAACTGGATTGGCGAGAATCTGGATTTTGAAACCATTCGCACCACTCAACACGTTGCCGACCTTCTGGAAAAGAAGAGCGCGGAGATTCTGGAAAAAGCCCGCAACCTTTGAGCGCCGCTCAACGGCTTGCGGACTTGCTGTTACAATCACGCCCGTTATGAACAACCTAGATTCCTACTTTCCCATTCTCGGCGAACTGAGTCTGAAGGCCGGGGCCATCGTTCGCCGCCATTTCAATTCGCCCGTCGAACTAGAACGTAAACCTGACGATTCGCCGGTCACCAAAGCCGACCGCGAAGTCGAAACCTTTTTGCGACAGGCTTTGGAAAAACAGTTTCCCAACGATTCCATTCAGGGCGAAGAGTTCGGCGAAACCAAAAAGTCCGGCGCGCAACGCTGGATTATTGATCCGATTGACGGCACGAAATCCTTCGTTCTGCGCACGCCGCTGTTCGGCATCATGATCGCGCTGGAACGCGACGGCGTGCCCGCGCTCGGTTCCATTTACTTTCCGATGCAGGATCAATTGCTAATCGGCTCCGAAGAAACCGGCACGTTTCTGAACGGCAAGCCATGTGCAGTGTCGAACACGGCGACGTTGGCCGAAGCGACGCTGATTATCACTGACCCGCGCGATCTTTATGCCGTCCCGCGCAGCCCGCAATTGCAGCGACTGGCCGACCGCGTCCGGCTGGTGCGCGCCTTCGGCGATTGTTACGGCTATTACCTGGTGGCCACCGGACTGGCTGATGTCATGATCGAACCGGACGGATTGAAGTACCACGACGTAGCGCCGCTGTCACCGATTTTGAAAGGCGCGGGCGGAAGCTTCACCGACCTCGGCGGCAAGATTGATTACGCCAACGGGCAGGGCTTGGCGACAAATCAAATCCTGCATGAACAAGCGTTGGCCACGCTTCACGCTGAAGCCAGTTGAAATCTCAATGCACTGCAGCGATGGATTACGGCAATTCGCGAATGCGAATGTTTTTGAATTCAATCGGCGAACCTTCCGCTTCCAAACACAAGTAGCCGGTTCGCGGTTCCGCGCCGTTGCCGCCGGAAACTTCCTCGCCGTTCACCCACAATCGCACTTCGCCGTTGATGGCGCGAACGTAGTAATGATTCCACTGGCCGAAACCTTTGCTGAGGTTTTTGCGCGGGAAGCTGCGCGAACCGTTGGGCGACAGCGGCGGAAATGGTTTCAGTTTGGAATTGCCGACGGGAAAGATGTCGCCGTTGGTGGTGAACCAGTCGCCCGGCTTGCCGCTGCTTTTTTCATACTGCTCTTTGTAGCCGTGATCGAGCATCTGCACTTCAATGCCCCATTTGGGCAGCGCGTCCGGCTTCAAGTCTTTCAAGGCTTCTTCGGGAACCCAGACAAAGGTTCCCGAATTGCCCGCTGACCGCAGATGCCGCCATTCCACCACGTATTCAAAGTTGGTGAACATCTGCCGCGACCGCATCACGCCAATCGGTTTGCCCGTGCAGGTCAGCAACCCGTCTTTCCACGTCCAGGTATCGGCAACGCCGTTGACCGGAGCGAAATCCTGTTCGCCCAGCGTTCGCCAGCCGGGGCCGGTGCTGTCAATAAACGCCCGGGGTTGAGGTTGCGACTGTTGAGTTTGGCTGAAGCCAAAATAAAGGCTGACCGAAAACAGAATGCCAAGCGATGCCAAACTCTGAAGGAAAAGACTTTTTCTCGTGATCTTCATAACCATCTCGCCTCAATTTGCATTTTGGATTCGTGGCCTCAAGCGGCCTGCAATTTTTCAAGTACCCATTCTCGAATTAAGTCCGCCGATTGAACGCCTTTGGACTTGGCGAGTTCTTCAATCGTCTCTGCCTCCGGCGCAGCCAAACGGACT
>CAZRXE010000095.1:0-2586 GCA_964603695.1 uncultured Heliomicrobium sp. | reverse complement strand
CCAGTGCCAGGATGCCGAGCACTTTTTCCTTAACGGTGATCGGCGAAACCAGCGCCGACTTGCCTTTGATGACCTGAGAAAACAGATACCTGGCAATCGGCGAAGTCCGCGAATCTTCCAGTCGCAAGGTTTGGCCTTCGTCCAACAATTCGCGAACGGCCGGATGATCCGGCAAACGCAAGGTGCGCGCTTCGCGGTATTTCAGTTCCACGGATTTGCGCAGATCGAATCCCCGCCGCGCGCGCAGTTCATCGAAGTGAAGCTGCTCGCCCTGATTGTCCAGAATCGCTATGCAGCCGTAATCGGCTTTCAGCAATCCGAGGGCGCGGTCAATCACAAAATCCGTGATTTCATTGAAGTCTGTCCGCGTGTTGATGTCGTTGGAAATTTCCAGCATCAACTTGGTGATTTCGACTTCTTTTTCTTTTTCCTGATAAAGCTGCGTGTATTGCAATCCAATGGAGACTTGTCCGGCCAGCCATTCCACCAGTTTGACTTCAGTTTCCGTCCAGCGATGCGGTTCGTGGCAGTAATGCAAACCCATCACGCCGAGCAGTTCGTTGCGATAGACAAACGGCGCAACCAGCACCGACCGCGTGCCGATCAATTGCAGCGTCGTTTTTACCCAGACCGGAATATTGGCCGAAAGCGTGTCGTCTACCGAATAATGCCGTGCGCGGGGCAAGTACTGTTTGATGCTGTCGAAGGGAACCAATGAACTGGGGATGTTCAATCCCAGTCCCGGTGTCAGATTGTGGTCGCCCAGATACTCGTGGCTGACGCGAAAGCCACCTTCTGGCGAAGGCGTGATGACGTTACAGCGATCCACCGCCAGCCGCTGGCCGACTTCGGTGACGGCGGCTTGCAAAAATTTATCAATGTCAATCACGCTGACGGCGTCGGGCCGGACAAAGTCCGAGTTCAGGCGATTCAAAATCGCCTCCCGCGCTTCGTACATTTCGATCAATTTGGATTGAATAGCATCCTGCATAGATTCAGCGTGTCAGGTTAAACGGAAATCGAAGTCACCGCGCCGTAATCGTGCGAGAGTACTGTGCGATGCGCCTGTTGTTGTTCATTCAAGCCCAGCACGTCGTTCCAATTGCGTTTGACGGGCAGCGCCAGTTCGCCCGCCAATTCGCCGACATTCATTCCGTCCAGAAACTTCAAATCGTGTTCGCGGTAACAGTGCGGCGGCAGCATCAGGAATTCGCCGCGAAACTGCTCGCGCGCGTTCAGGAAGTCCACGCCCGAAAGCAGTCCCGCCACGGTCACGCCTTCGCCGAAAAAGACGTTGTTGACCGCCGCCACGTGCAGCCGTGTGCCGAAGGTTTTGTTCATTTCGTCCACGGCTTCTTTCAACATCGGATAAAAGACCAGCCCCGTCGCCAGCGTGCCGTGAATCTTCCGCGCTTTGGCCGCGCTGAAATCGCCGCTTTCGCGCAGTTTTGCAAGCTGCTTCATTCGTTTGGCGTGCGCGTCAAAAAACTGCCGCACCATGCCGACGCCGTCTTCGATTTGCGGATAAGCATCGTCGTCCGCCGAAGCGCGCACGATGCGGTAATGCGATTTGGGTGGAATCTTGCGACCGGCGCGAATGTAAAACTCATCGCCCAAAAACGCGAAAACCGTCCCCAGCTTCTTTTTCAGATCGTTTTGAATCGGCGTGACCAGATCAATGATTTCGCCGCAAAACTCATCGGTCACGGCAGTGAGCCGATTGCGATATTTGTGTTTGTCCGTGATGCCGAGCGGCACAACCGCCGTCGAAACAACGCCCGGATGCAGCGCCGCCAGATCGTAAATCGTCTTGACCAGTTGTTTGCCGTCGTTGAGCGTCGGGCAAAGCACGACTTGCGCGTGGATTTCGATGCCGTGGTCAATGAAATGCTTCATCTGTGCGATGACATCAATCTTCTTTTCAATGCCAAGCAGATAGGCGCGCAGCTCAAGATCGGTCGCGTGAACTGAAACGTATTGCGGCGACAAACGCTGTTCGATGACGCGCTGCACTTCGGCTTTCGAGATCGTCGTCAGCGTCGAATAGTTGCCGTACATAAACGAAAAGCGAATGTCTTCGTCGCGTACCCACAACGATTGCCGCGAACCTTCCGGGTTTTGCTGAATGAAACAGAAGATGCAATCGTTGCCGCACTGACGCGGCATCATCGGCTCGAATTCGATGCCCCAGGGTTCGCCTTCGTCCTTGTCCACTTCAAGCTGCCATTCCTCGCCGTCGGCTTTGATGACTTCCAGCGTCAATTCTTCTTCGCCGGTAGTCAGAAACTTGAAATCCAGCGCATCGCGTACGCGCTTGCCGTTGATCGTCCAAACGCGGTCGCCCGCCGCAAGCTCAAGCTCGGCGGCCAGCGATTCCGGTTCGACTTCGATGATTTTGATTCCTTTTGCCATTGTTTATAACCAAAGCCTCGTCACACCATATTGATCGAATTTGTGATCGCCGCTGACAATCGCTATGCCTTCAACCAGGCTTTGCGAAATGATGAGTCTGTCGAAAGGGTCGCGGTGTCACAAAGGCATTTTGGCAACAGCGAAGGTGTGAGCGATGGAGATGTTCAGGCCTTC
>CAZRXE010000094.1:0-1941 GCA_964603695.1 uncultured Heliomicrobium sp. | reverse complement strand
CTTCGTGCTCTTCGTGAGCTTCGTGGTGAAATCATTGCTTGCGCGGCAATGGCAACGTGGACGAAGGCGGTGGTTGTCCGTCCACCGTGCGCGGCTCCATCAATTCGATGCGCGAGCCGTCGGGATCGAACAGGTTCAATTGCCGCCGCCGATTGATGCCGGTGCGGATTTCGAGCGTCCGCGTGTATTGTTTGCGATAGGGATGGGCTTCGAGTTGCGCGAGGGCTTTTTCAATGTCCGGCACTTCCAGGCAAATGTGATGTTGGCTGCCGCGCGCAGTGGGCGCGGGCAATGTGGAATACAGCATAAACTCGACGTAATCGGGGCTGTCGGGCAAGCGCATGTTCATCCACGAAACCGTCGTCGCATTCAGCGAATTGCCACGCCAGAATTCCGTCAGGCCGAGCACGTCGGTGTAAAACTTCGTGGCCACAGGCGCGTCGCCCACAATGATTCCGACATGCATCATGCGCGTGGAAATGCGCTTGCTGCCCAGGGCCTTGCCTTGCTCGCGCCGCGTCCAGCCGCCGGGTTCGTACTGCGTGAATTCGACGGTGTGATCATCGGGGTCTTTGACATTGAAACTCGTGTTGCCGATGCGCACCTTGTTGACCTTATCCGGCACTTTGACGCCGCGCGCTCCCAAATAGGCGCGCAAGGCTTCGGCATCGTCGGTCTGAAAGGCGATATGGTTCAGCCGATCTTGTTCGGGTTTCAGCCCCGGAAAGATTTCGATGTATTGGTTTTCGTTGATCTTGAAAAAGGTCATGCTCAAAGAACCATCGGCGTTTTTCAGATCATATGGTTCCTGAAAGTCGAGCCAGTCACGATAGAAACCGCGCGCCTTTTCGATATCGCTGACATAAAGCGCCATGTGCGCCACGCCCAATAAACGCGGGCGTTTTTGCACGGGAGCGGCAGCCAAACACAACGCCACGCCCAACAAAACCGCGAGAAGAATTTTCATAGTGTTTTTCCAGTCGAGCCGATCACTTTATTTCCATCACGACTTTTTTCAGCTTGCCGGTGAAGGCAAACGGCGATTGATAGGTTTCCGCCACCGGCGTCGAAGGATCGCGGCCTGCGGTCACGCCTTCGCTCAAGCCGAATGTCAGCGGCACGGTCTTGGGCACGGCACCTTCGCCGACTTTCTTGTCGTTGATGAAGAGCGCCGCTGTGCCTTGATTGTCGCCCGTGTTGGTGAAGTCCATCCGCAGTTGCATCGCGCCTTTAGGAAGTGGTTCGGTCGCGGTGATCACATAACGTTCCGCGCCAAAGTAGTTGTATACAAACTGCAAGCGATTGTTTTGCACGAAGAAGCTGTAGCCCGCAAAGCGTCCGCCGACCGAGAACAAAACGCCTTCCGCACCGTTCGCAGGAACCTCAACATCCGCCGTTAGGCTAAACGAGCGATTGCGGAAGTTCGGTGCGTTATTCACCGGACTGGTCATTGTGTGCGGATAGAACGTCGTGGACGATTTCGGACGATTGCTGGCGGGTTGGCCTAAGACGCGGAGGATGCCGCGATCATCAAGCGGCAGCACGTTGAATTTGCCCGCCTCGCTCCACCAGCGTTCGATCATTTCGCGCAGCTTTTCCGGGTGTTTTGTGGCAAGGTCGTCGTTTTCGGAAAAGTCTTCGTCCACTTTGTACAGTTCCCATTTGTCCTTTTCAAAATCCGTGTTCGCCGTGTGATACGCGATGGCCTTCCAGCCTTTGTGGTAAATCGCGCGATGGCCGATCATCTCGAAATATTGCGTTTCGTGACGGCTTGGCGCGGCTCCATCATGCAGGCTGTAAAGCATACTGCCGCCGTCGAAAGGAATTTGATCTACGCCGTTGACGGCCTTCGGTTGCTTCAGTCCGATGGCTTCCAGAATCATCGGCGTCACATTGACGAGGTGGTGATACTGCGTGCGAACTGCGCCTTTGTCCTTGATG
>CAZRXE010000093.1:0-16170 GCA_964603695.1 uncultured Heliomicrobium sp. | reverse complement strand
GGTCGGAGTTTTTAGCGCCGCCGCCACGTGCGCAGGGCCGGTGTCGTTGCTGATGAGCAGCGAACTTTCCGCCAGCAAACCCACCAACTCCGCCATAGTCGTTTCGCCAGCCAGATTCAGTGCCTCGCGGCGGTTCATTCGCCGAATCACACTTTCCGCATTCGCGCGTTCGGATGCCGCGCCGATGAACACCACTTGCGCGCCGAAGTCGGCAATCAGCCTGTCGGCCAATGTCGCGAAATTCGCTTCCGGCCAGCATTTGGCGCGGCTGTTGGTGGCGGCTGTGTTCAGCGCCACCAGCGGTTGTCCCAACCGGTTTAGTTGGAATCGCTCGCGCAACCGATCCGCCGCGCCAGAACGCGCTAACAGCGAAGGCAGCGGCTTTTCATTCACTGCCCGAAAGGTTTCGCCAAAACACACACGCTCGCATTCGGCAACGATGTCCAGGTAATCGTGAATCTGATGCCGGTTGCGATTTTGCGTGCCGCGATGAAGTTTGTGCGTCAGCAGAAAGCCGCGCCCCTGTTCGGCAAAGCCTACGCGCAAGCGCGCTCCGCCTAAACGCGCAAGCAGCGCCGCTTCAAACGCATTTTGAAACAGCACCGCCAGATCGAACCGCCGCGCGCGCAGCCGTCCAACCGTCGCGAAAAACGCTTTCACGCCTTCTTCGCGGCGGCGGTATTCGAGAACTTCGTTGACGAAGGGCGAGGTTTGAAACAGCCCGGCGCTCAGTGGCGTGGCCAGTAAGGCGATGTGCGCTGCCGGGAAAGACGCGCGGAGCCGTTCCAGCGCCGGCGTAGTCATCACGGCATCGCCCAGCCAGTTCGTTCCGCGAATCAATATGCGCTCGATCTTCATTGCCGTTGGGAAAAGGGTTGGCGGGAAAGCTGCTCCACGATGGCTGCGGCGATTTCTTCCGGCGATTGGCTTTCATTGACGACCACGCGCAAATCCGCTTGCCGGTATAGCGGCAAACGCGCTTCGTAACGCTCGCGAGCAGTGTCTTCATCCGGTGCCAGCGGACGGACGATTTCATCCCGCCCAATGCGCCGCCAGCATAATTCAAACGGCGCATCCAGCCAGACCGTCAAACCGAAGGCTTTCATCAATTCGCGGTTTTCCCGCCGCGTGATTGCGCCGCCGCCGGGCGCGATGACCAGAAATTGATCTTGCGCCGTTCGGCGAAGCATTTCGGTTTCGATCTGCCGAAATCGCGCTTCGCCTTCGCGGGCGATCAAGTCTGCAATCGAACAACCGGCCTCGGTCACGATCAACGGATCGAGATCAACAAAACGACGGTCAAGCCCCGCCGCCAAAGCCGGGCCGACCGTCGTTTTGCCGCAAGCCATAAACCCAACCAGAAAGATCGGCGATGTCACTTTGGGCGAACTCATTCACTTGAGCGCCTTTTCGATTTCCGCCGTCAACGCTTCGCGGTCAATGATGCCGAAGCGGTGCCAGATCAGTTTGCCTGTTTTGTCGTAAACGAAAGTCGCGGGCAGAACACCCGGCCAATCCTTCATCACCACGTCCACCATTTTTTGCGGATCATCCGTATCCTGCAAAAAGTTTTCGTACTCGGCCTTCTGTTCGCGTAGAAAGGGAATGACCTTGGGTTTCAAATCTTCCAGGTCGTCGGCAGTGATGCCGACCATCCGCAAACCTTTGTCGCGATAAGCCACGTCAAGCTTGACCAATTCGGGAAACTCCGCCACGCAAGGGCCGCACCAAGTCGCCCAAAAATTGATGACCAACACCTTGCCTTGCGACTGTTTGATTAAATCGCCGAAGGCTTCCGGTTTCAGCAAAGGCACTTTTGGCCCGGCGGCAGCGGATTTGGCGGCAGCCTGTTTGGCCGGAGCCGGTTTCGTGGCGGGCTTTCCGGCGGCGGGTTTCGCGGTTTTGCTTTGCGCCAGGTCTTGCGTGCCGCTCTCTCTTTGCAGAATGCAGCCCATTGCCTGCGTCGCGGCGACGCTGACCGGTTTGCCGGCAAGCAATTCATCCAATGCCGCGCGCAAATCCTGACGCTTGACCAATCGCGGATTGTGCGAACTGTCAATCCGTCCCTGATAACGCAGCACGCCTTCGGCATCAATCACGTAAACCTTCGGCGTGCGTTCGGCAGCATAAGCGTCGGCGATGACGTTGCCTTCGTCTTTCAGGATCGTGAAGTTGAAGCCGTTCTGTTCGGCGTGGGCGCGAACTTCGGCGAGCGATTCGTCGGCGCTGGCATTGATGCCCAGAAAAGCTACGCCTTGCTTGGCGTAATCTTCGGCGACGGCTTTGACGCGGTCTTTGTAGGCGTTCGAGATCGGGCAGCGCGCCGATAGGAAGACAATGACCGTTGGCTTGCCGCGATAGCGTTTCAGCGCGTGCGGCTGGCCGGACAAGTCTTTCAACTCAAATTCGGGCGCGGCAGCACCAATTGTTATAGCGGCGCTCGCCTGGGCTTGTGAGCCGGCGTTGCTGATGACGAGCAGCGCCAAACCAATGAGTAAAAATAAAGCAGTTCTTTTTCTCATTTCTTCTTTCCCTTAACAGTGGCAGTCGTTTTCTTTGTTGCGGCCTTCTTCGCGCCGCGCTTTTTGGCGTGGTTGTCGGTTTGGAATTGAACCCGGTCGTAGATGTCGGACAGTTTCAAGACGCATTTGATGGATTTGATCGTGAAGCTTGTTTCCAGTCCCTGATGAACTCTGTAGTTCCAACTGCCGTCGGTTTGGCGCGAGAAATGTTCGACTGTCGGACTGTTTTGAAAAATCAGCACGTAATCCTTCAAGGTCGGACTCCAGCTTTGATAGCGAAAGAACTTTTCTCCACGGTCATAATTTTCGGTTGACGGCGAAAGCACTTCAAAAATCACTGTCGGGTTTGTAATAACATCCCGAAACTCGTCGTGAAATTCCATCTCGCCACAGATTACGAAAAAATCCGGGTACGAATACATTCCCTTTTGGCTGCGAACGAGCGCCGGTCGCGGGTCGGTACGGATTTTGGAATTGGCTCCGCGCCCACGACAAGGTGTGCCGCGCAATTGCGAACCAAGAATCCAACCCAGGTTGGCACAGATTTCTCCGTGTTCCTGGCTTTCGCCCGCCATCTCAAAGATATATCCGTCAATGTATTCGTGCCGTTCGTCGGCCTCGCGTTCCATTGCCAGATATTCTTCTTCAGTGCGTAAAAGTTCGGCCAGTGCTACTGCCATAAAACCTCCAACCGATTATGCGGGATAGCCTGCTGCCAACCATCTGCTGTCAGCCGCGAGCAGGTTTACAGTTTTTCAGCCACAGACTTCGCTTGCAGGAACAAGCCCAGGTAATCGCGTCCGCCCGCTTTGGAATCGGTGCCGGACATGTTGAATCCGCCGAAAGGATGCACGTCCACCAGCGCGCCTGTGCATTTGCGGTTGATGTACAGGTTGCCGACATGGAATTCGCGGCGGGCGCGTTCGATGCGGTCGCGTTTGCCGGAATAGAAACCGCCGGTCAGTCCGTAGATGGTGTTGTTGGCGATGCTGAGCGCGTCGTCCACGTCTTTGGCTTTGATGAAGGCCAGCACCGGGCCGAAGATTTCTTCCTGTGCGATGCGCGCTTGCGGGTCAACGTCGGCGATGACCGTCGGCTGAATGAACCAGCCTTCGTCGGCCAGTTCGTGGCGATTGCCGCCGGCGACGACGCGGCCTTCCTGTTTGCCGATTTCGATGTAACTGGAAATTTTGTCGAACGAACGTTGGCTGGAAACCGGGCCGGTGAAATGGCGAATGTCTTTGACGTTGCCGACGGTCAGCCGCGCAGTGCGTTCGGCGACTTTTTGCAGCACTTCGTCATAAACCGATTCGACCACCACGGCGCGCGAACAGGCCGAACACTTCTGACCGGAAAAGCCGAACGCGGCGGCGACAATGCCTTCGGCGGCGGCGTCCAGATCGGCGGTTTCATCCACGACGATGGTGTCTTTGCCGCCCATTTCGGCGACGACGCGCTTGATCCAGATTTGGCCGGGCTGCGTTTTGGCAGCCAGTTCGTTGATGCGCAAGCCCACGGCCATTGATCCGGTGAAGGAAATAAACCGCGTTTTCGGATGCGTGACCAGATATTCGCCGACCGTCGGGCCGTCCGCCGGCAGGAAATTCAGCACACCCGGCGGCAATCCGATTTGTTCCATCAACTCCACGAACTTGGCGGCGATGACCGGCGAATCGTCCGAAGGTTTCAGCACAACGGTGTTGCCCGCGACAATCGCCGAAGTGGCCATGCCGACGGCAATCGCCAACGGGAAATTCCAAGGCGGAATGACGATGCCCACGCCCAGCGGAATGTAGCGGACTTCGTTGGTTTCGTCTTTCAGCGGCGAAGGCGTCAACGGTTGCGGCGCGTCGTAACGCAGCGCCTGCCGCGCGTAAAACTCCATGAAATCAATCGCTTCGGCGGTGTCTGCTTCGGCTTCCGCCCAGGACTTGCCGACTTCGTAAACCATCCAGGCGTTGAATTCGTTTTTGCGGCGGCGCATTTCGGCGCAGGCTTTGAACAGGTAATTGGCGCGCTCTTCCGCCGAAAGGTTCTTCCAGGTTGCAAAGGCTTCCCAGGCGGTTTTGATGGCCTCGTCGGCCAGTTCCTGTGTGGCGTGATGAACTTTGCCGACGACTTGTTTGATCGCGGACGGGTTGACGGAATCAATCGTTTCGTTTGTCCACACACGCCCCGCGCCGATCACCAGCGGATATTCGCGTCCCAGTTCCGCGCCCACTTGATCGAGCGCCTTGAGCATGCCTTGCGCGTTGCGTTCGTCGCTGAAGTCGGCGAACGGTTCGTTCCTGAACGGATGCAGATTGACCATTGCTGAAAAAGTCCTTTTTGGATGAATTGGATTTGGTTTCGCTTCGTAAGGCTGGGGATTCTACTCGACCGAACGGCGGTGCGCTACTTGGCTTGACGCGCGGAGGTGGGAAGCAAACCGATCAATTTCATCGCGCGCCGAATTTCGGGATTGCGCATAAACCAACACCAGACAAATCCGCCGCGCAGGTTTTCGGCGCTCAGCAACGTGATGCCGACATCAATGCCGAGCGAGTCCGCGTTGACCCAGCCAGGTCGGCTGACCCAGCCACGCTCCGCTGCGATGCACCAGGCAGTCAAACCGAAACCGATTGCCGCAATACTGGCCGTGTTCAGCACCGCGACCGGTAGGGAGCCTACTTGTTAGGCAGTCGCTTGCTACCGCGCGCGGTACTGACTGGATTGCTAAAAACTCAGCCGCGCCTGGAATTCAATCACGCGACCGGCCAGACCGCGCGAAGAACGTCCGGGGTTTGGATTGGCGACGTTGACGCCGGTGTCGCTGAAGCCAATCGCCGCCAGATTGAGCATGTTGAAGGCGTTGAAAAAGTTGAAGCGCAAATCCAGCTTGGTCGCTTCGCCCAAACGCGGGAAGCCGAATTGTTTTCCGGCGGCCATATCCACACTGAAATATTGCGGGCCGCGGAAGGAATTGCGTCCGATGCCCGGCGGATTGAGCGCCAGCGTGGCCGCGCCTGTGCTGTCAGTGACGACGGTTTGATTGAAAAACGCCGCGCCGCCGCCGGAGAAGTTGACGCCGACGCGCCGGAACGCATCGTCGCTGGAATTGTTCAGCGCGCAGCAGCGATAGACAGTCGGACGCGTCGGCCCAAAAGTTTCGCCGCTGGGTTGGCGCAGGTTCTGGAAAATCTTCGGCGTCCACGGGAATCCGGTGTTGCGCGTGATGATGCTGCTCAATTGCCAGCCGCCCAGCACTTTGCCGACCACGCTTTTTTGATCGCGGAAAATAGGCAAATCCCACAAGCCGGAAAACGTGAAGTAATGTGTGGCGTCGAAATCCGACGGGCCGCGCTCCGAAGCCAGGTTGCTGGGATTGGTTTGATTCGTCACCGCGCCCGGCCCTTCAAACGACAAGGTGTCAATGCTCTTCGACCAGTGGTAATTGGCGTCGAACTGAAAGCCTTTGCTGAAGCGTTTGGACAGTCGCGAATTCAAGGCGTGAAAATTCGAGTTCACGTCCGGCTGCAAAAAGAAGACCGGCGCAAAACGCGGATTGCGCACGAAGATCAAGTTCTGAGCGGTCAAATCCAGCGGCAGAGAATACTGGCCTTCGAACGAGAAGTTGTAGACATAAGCGTTCGGCTGTTCCTGCGGCGAGCCGTAAATTTCCACGGTGCGTCCGGCGATGCCGCCCGTCGCCGGGTCAATGCCGAGCGAAAGCAGCGGGTTGACAGGAAAACTGTCCAGCGCGTTTTCAAGAAAATGTACCGCAGATTGGACAACTTTTGGTCGTAACATTCGCTTCGACGATTTCAGCCCAGCAAACAGCATCCTGCAAGAGGCTTTGACTTTCGGGTGGCCTTTCTTCTCGACATTCATTTTGGCCATCAAGGCGATTGGGCGTGGTCTATCACCGCCTCACCCATCATTAATTTCGTCATTGCCCGCTTGCCGGTTTGCCGTTTTCTTTAAGCTCCAGCACGACTTTTTTCAACCTGCCGGTGAAGGCAAAGGGCGATTGATAGCTTTCCGTCACCGGCGTCGAAGGATCGCGTCCGGCAGCCAGACCTTCACTGGTGCTGTAAACGATGGGAATCGTGCGCGGAATTGCGCCTTCGCCGATTTTGCGGTCGTTGATGAACAGTGCCGCCGTGCCTTTGTTCTGTCCCGTGCTGGTGAATTCCATTCGCAATTTGGCAGCGCCTGTCGGCAAGGTTTCAGTGGCGGCGACCGTGTATCGTTCCAGTCCCAAGTAGTTGTAAACGAATTGCAGCCGGTTGTTTTGAATGAAGAAACTGAAGCCAGCGAAACGTCCGCCCAAAGCTAGCAGCACGCCTTCCGCGCCGCCGGATGGAATTTCGACTTCGGCGGTCAGGCTGTACGAACGATTCTGGAATCGCGGCATGCTGCTGCGCGGAACCTGAATTCTGTCAGGGTAGTAAGTCGCTCTGGCCAGCGGACGATTGTTGGAAACCTGTTCCATCGTCCGAACGAAGCCTCGATCATCCAGCGGCAAAACATTGTATTTGCCGGCTTCCGCCCACCAATGTTCGATCATTTCGCGCAGCTTGTCGGGGTGTTTTGCCGCCAGGTCGTTCGACTCATTGAAATCTTCGGCAACGTTGTAAAGCTCCCAGCGGTCGTTGCTCCAATCGCCGCTGCCGCGTTCATGCACCGCAATCGCTTTCCAGCCTTTGTGGTAAATCGCGCGGTGACCGAGCATCTCGTAATACTGTGTTTCGTGACGGCTTTTGGCCGAAGCGTCGTGCACGGTCGCCAGCATGCTGTTGCCGTCAAAAGTCGTTTGATCCACGCCGTTCAGAGTTTTGGGTTGTTGAATGCCAATCGCTTCCAAAATCGTCGGCGTCACGTCAATCAAGTGTTGGTACTGCGTGCGGATGCCGCCTTTTTCCTTGATGCCTTTGGGCCAATGAATGATGAATGGATCGGTGTTACCTCCGGCGTGCGTGTTTTGTTTGTACATTTTGAACGGTGTGTTGCCGGCCATCGCCCAACCCATCGGATAGTGCGGATAAGTCGTCGGGCCGCCCATTTCGTCAATCATCTTCAGGTTCAAGGCTTCGTCTTCGGGAACCTGATTGAAATACAGCAATTCGTTGAACGATCCGGTCAGGCGGCCTTCCTGGCTGGCTCCGTTGTCTGAAACGACTATGAAGATGGTGTTGTCGAGCTGGCCAATCTCTTCCAGCATTTGAATCAACCGTCCGATGTGTTCGTCTGTGTGTGTCAGGAATCCGGCGAAGACTTCCTGCAATCGTGCATACAAACGGCGTTGGTCTGCGGTCAATTCGTCCCAGGCTTTGATGCCGGGATTGCGCGGCGGCAATTGCGTGTTGGCCGGAACGATGCCCATGCGTTTTTGTCGCGCGAGCGTTTCTTCGCGGACTTTGTCCCAGCCTTTATCAAATTTGCCTTTGTACATTTCGATGTACTTTTTATGGACTTGCAGCGGCGCGTGAGCCGCGCCGTAGGCCAGGTTCATGAAAAAAGGTTTGTCCGCATTGACTTGTTTTTGATCCAGGATGAACTGAATGGCGCGGTCGGTCAGGTCTTCTGTCAGGTGATAGCCCGGTTTGAGCGGCGGTTCGATATTTTGATTGTCCGAAGCCAGACGCGGAAACCATTGACTGGTTTCGCCGCCGACGAAACCGTAAAAACGCTCGAAGCCCATGCCCAGCGGCCATTGATGAAATGGCCCGGCGTTGCTGTATTCGTCAAAGCCGGCTTGATGCCATTTGCCGACGTAAAACGTGCTGTAGCCGTTCGGCTTCAGGATTTCGGCCAGTGTCGCGTGGCTTTTCGGCATGCGTCCGTCATAACCCGGATAACCTGTGGCGGTATCCGTAATCACGCCGAAGTGGTTGCTGTGATGGTTGTGCCCGGTCAGCAGCGCCGCCCGCGAAGGCGAGCACAGCGCCGTTGTGTGGAAATTCGTGTAGCGCAATCCGTTTGCCGCCAGCCGGTCAAGGTTAGGCGTTCGGATTTCCGAACCGTAACAGCCAAGCTGCGCGTAACCCACGTCGTCCAGCACCAGATAAATCACGTTCGGCGCGCCTTTCGGAGCCGTCGGCTGCGGTTCCCAAGCCGGCTTGGATTCTTTGTAGGTGCGTCCAACGACAGGTTTCTCCTGCGCGCGGAAGTTATGCGGAAGGACGCAAAGTGTGACAATGGTCAGAACGACGGCGAATGACGCGGTAGTTTTCTTCGCGGTGGTTTTCTTCATGATGTTCCCTCGAAAGTGTACAGATTATTTTTGCGATTTGGCCTGTGCGGGTTCGCCGAGCAGTTTTTCGATCAACTGCGTCATGCGGGTTTCGTTGGCCGCGTCCCAGCCGATCATGACCATTCGGATGTTGCCTTGTTTATCAACCAACACCATTTGCGGAATGCCGCCGACAATGTATTTCGCTTCGTTGTCTTCGCGCGCGGGCGGCGCGCCGGTTTCAGTGAAGATCAAGCGAGGTTCGATGGCGATTTTGAATGGCAGGCCGTGATGTTTGGCGTAATACTCGCGGTTGGCTTCGAGTTCCTCTTCCGGCTTCAAGCCTTCACGCTTTTCAAAAAAGCCGTACAACTGCGTCGAAAAGACTACTTCCAAACCCTGCTTGGCAAATTTGTCGTGGAACTTGTGAATCGCCGGATAGCTGTTGCGACAGGGAATGCACCAGTGCGCGGTGAATTGCAGCAGTGTGACGCGCCCGCCGAAGCTTAATTCATTGGGCGTGCCGTCGCCGTTGATCCAGTGCGCGGCTTTAATGGCGGGCGCGGACTGGCCGATTTGCGAATAGCGTTTGATCGCCTGATTCAACCATTGAGCCGCATTGGGCGTGTCGGCCAGTTCAGCGGCGGCGATTTTCAAAACTTGTATGGCCTTGTCGGCCTGACCTCGATTGGCATAAACCACGGCGACGCTTTGCCAAGCGCTGGATTTTTGAGCGGCCAGCCGTTTCTGTTCTTCGGCGGGTGATTTATTGATGAGCGCGACAATCTTTTCGTGATGCTCGAGGTTTTTGGCGTCCATGTCGGCGTAGCTGTAATAGCCGCCGATGCGTCCGTGCGCGGCGAGTTGATGGCGAATGGCCACGCCCGGCAGGTCGTCCAATTGCGCGACGAAGGTTTCGGCCTGCTTCAAGACTTCGTCCGTGATGTCCTTGACGCTCAGCGCGACATCAACACCTGCCGCCAGAGCTTCCGCGCGTTCGTCGGTGGTCAGCGCGGTCGAAGCCAGTCGCCGTTTGATGGCCGCGCCGGCCAATTCGTACTGTTTGGCTGAAACATACAGCCGCGCCAGCGCCACCAATTCGTTTTCCTTGACCGATTCCACTGTGAACTTCGCCGCGTGCTTTTTCGCCAGCGCCTGTGCGTCGGCCTGATATTGGCGATAGTTCAGCTTTTGCCCGGCGATGCGCGCGGCTTCGGCTTGTCGGCGCGGGTAGTTTTGAACCGCTGTCAGGCATTCGACGGGCGTTTGCGGTTCTGGAGTTTGCGCGCCAGCCGAAGCGAACGCGAACAAAGCGAAGATCGAACACAAAATCAGTTTGCGCATGGTTGCTCCTGAAATGTTGGTCAAATCTGTCCGGTTTGACCTGCTTGCGCGTTGCCGCTTGTTCTGCCAAAGAGCGGTCACCGAACGAGACAAACTGACAGTTCGTCCAACAGTGGTTTAAGCGATTTTCGATTTCACGAATTCGCCGATGCGGGCGATGGCTTGGCGGCCTTCGGTCAGCATTGGGTGAAAGTAATGCCAGACGTGCATCATCTCCGGCCAGATTTCCAGCGTAGCTTCAACGCCGCAGGCTTTGGCCGTGGCGTTCAGTTGGACGGAGTCATCGTAAAACGGTTCGGCTGCGCCCACCTGAATCAGCAGCGGCGGCAAGCCCGTCAAATCCGCGAAGACGGGCGAAACCAGCGGATGCCGCGTGTCCACGGCGTAGTTCAAATACAACTTTACATAACCAGCCAGCCGGTCGCGCGTGGCGATGGCTTCGGCATTGGCCGAATAACTCGCGCCGGCCATCGTCAAATCCACCCACGGCGAAATGCAGACGCCGGCGGCGGGCAGCGGCAATCCGGCTTCGCGTAAACGCAGCATTGTGGCGACGGTCAAACCTCCGCCGGCGGAATCTCCGGCAATGGCAATGCGATTAGGCGCAAAGCCTTGATCGAGCAGCCAACGATAAGCGGCGACGGAATCTTGGATGGCGGCGGGAAAGGGATGTTCAGGCGCAAGCCGATAATCCAGCGCGAAGGCGGCGGAGCTTGTCGCTTCGCTGAGCGCGGCCACCAGGTGGCGATGCGAATGCGGCGAACAAAATACGTAAGCGCCGCCGTGCAGGTAAATCAACGCGGCGTCGTTTCGCAGGCTGGCGGCTTTGACCCATTCGCCTTTGAAATCGGCGGCGGTGACCGGCTCGACCTGTAAGCCTTCGGGCAACGAAAACTGGTCGCCGGTTTCATCGTCAATGCGACGACGTTCGGCGATGGGAAGCGTTTTGGTCGCGGCCTGACTGGCGAGCAAGGCCAAAATGTTTTGAAGCTCGGAATTCATGTTGAAACTTTGCCAAATACAGTTGACGCGCCGCAGGCAAAAGTACGACGGCGGATACACGGCAAAGCCACCGGCATCCGCCGCCGATGATTTAAGGCAAGTTCGGTTGAAGGCTTAGAAAACCAGCTTCAACCCGAACTGGAAGCGGCGCGGATCGAAGGCCGCCTGGAAGGCCAGGGCTTCGCCGCGCTCCCAGTTTTTGTCTCGGCGACCGGACAGCCTGACGGTTCCGGCGTTGTAAGCCTCTTCGACGAAGCGGCCTTGCGCATCCACCGTCGGCGGAATGATGTCGCGCACCGAAGCGAAGTTCGTCCGGTTGAAGAGGTTGATGCATTCGACCAGGAATTCGATTCGCGCCGGGCCCTCGCCTTTGAACCGGAAGGCGCGATTGAGTCGAAAGTCAACGCTGCGGAAATTCGGTCCGAGTCCGGTGTTGCGTCCGATGTAAAACAGCCTGTCGTTGCCTACGCGCGTGTCGCCGTTGATGTCCGTGCCGGTCGTCAGTGTGAACGGAATGCCGCTGCGCAGCGAAACGATGGGGCTGAAATTGAAATCGCGCAGCGCGGCGTTTTTCCACGGGCTGCGGAACTGGCCGCTGAAAACGAAGTTGTGGCGCAGATCGAAGTTCGAAAGCCCGCGATCCAAAAACAGCCGCGACGGGAAGGGCGCATAAAACGCCGTGTTGAAATCCGTCACGTCGTCAATCGTCTTGCTCCAGGTGTAAGACGTGAGGAAGGAAAAGTTGTTGCTGAAGCGTTTGGTCAACGCCGCCGTCATGCCGTGATAAATCGAATTGCCGCGCGATTCGTAAAAGCTCAATTGCGTGATGCCCGGATCGCCGCCGCGCGCCGGGTCAATCACGTAAAGCGGCCCGAACGCAGGGTTGCGTCCAACAATGCGCGGATCGCTCGGCAACGCCTCGACGTAGTTTTTCGGAACCGGCTGTTGAATGTGAACACCGCGATACATGTTGTAGGCCAGTTCAAGACTCAGGTCATTGGTGATTTGCCGCTGCAACCCCAGACTGGCTTGCGCCGAATAAGTCGCGCGGTAGTCCGGCCCAAGTTCGATGACGACACGTCCGGGCGATTTGGGTACGACGGCTCCGCCCACTTCCGCTGCGCCGATAGCCTGGAAAGGCAATTTGTTTGCGGCAAGTCCTCGTAGCCAGATGTCGCGCGGCGTTGCGCCCGCCGGAAAGGCAGGCGAGCGAAAGACCTGGAAGGTGTATTGTCCGCTGTCGTTGAGCAGATTGGTCAGATAGGCAATCTGGTAATAAACCGGCGCGTAAAAAATGCCGCCGCCGCCGCGCAGAATCGTCTTTTTGTCGCCGGTCAGATCGAAGGAAAATCCCAGGCGCGGCGAAACGTATGTCTTGGCCTGAAGCGGTTTCGGCTGTCCGTCGTAATCCACGCGCAAACCATAATCGAGCGAAAAGCGTTGATTGACCTTCCACGAATCCTGCGCGAAACCTCCCAGGGTATGCGCCCAGCCTTCCCAGACAGGATTGCCGAAGCCTTGCCGGAATAGGAACGGAAAATCGGCATTGAAACTTTGCACAGCGTTCAGGTTCAGCGTCGCCGTCAATTGCGTTGCGCGGGCCGTTGTGCAATCCGCCGGATTGGTGACGCCGAAAGCAGAACATACGAAAGCCGGCGTGACCGTCCCGACAAATGCCGCCTGGTTCGCCGCCGACAAGCGCGGCACGGCGGCGGCCAGCGGAAACACGCCCGGCGAAAAGTTCCATTCGCCGCCGATCCACAGTTCGTTGCGCACGGTGTATTTGACCGGGCGATACGAACCGCCGAATTTGATGCTGTGATTGCCGGTGATCCAGGTCACCACGTCCTCGAATTGGTAACGATCCTGCACCGTGTCGAAAGGCGACAGCGAGCTGCGGTTGAAATTGCCGAGGCCGACGAAAATCAGCGCCGTGCTGCCGGGCGGGCGCGGCGTGGTCAAGGCCGAATTGCGCGGCGAAAATTGCACGCGCGCTTGATTGACGATGTTCGAGCCGATGTTGCGCGTCCAGGTGACGAGCGTCGTGTAATCGCGCACCGTCAGATCGGTCGAATTGCTCAGCGAGGTCAACGGGTCAATGCCGAGTTGTTCGTTGAAATTGCGCGCCATCGAAAAGCGCCCGCTGATCGTATCGCGCTGGCCGAGGTTGTAATCCAGTCGCGAAATCCAATTGTTCAATCGGAACGGCGCGTTGATGATGCCTTCATTGGCGCGGAACAGATTGTAAGCGCGCGTGTTCGAGCTTGCGCTGGTCGTCAGCACGTTGCGCAATTCGCCGGCCAGCCCGGCGTTGCTTTGGTTGATGGCGTTGAGCAACACAGCCTGCGCTGCGGTCGGTTGCAACTGCGAATTGCCTGTGTAGTTGCGGAAGCGTGGAATATCCAGTTTCTGCCGTTCGTAGTTGGTGAAAAAGAACAGTTTGTTTTTGACGATGGGGCCGCCCAGCGTGAAGCCCGGATAGGACTGTTGCTGATAAACGCGCGCGTTTGCGGGCACGAAGCTGGGAATGAAGCGTTCGCGCGCCTGGGTTTTGTCCGAGCGATAGAAAATGTAGGCGCTGCCGTGAAAATCGTTGCTTCCGCTTTTGGTCACGACGTTGACCGCCGTGCCGGAAGTGAATCCGAATTCGGCGTTGAACGAACTGCGATTGACCTGAAATTCCTGCACGGCTTCGGGGCTGATGCCGAAACGCAATTGCCCGCTGCCGTATTCATTTTCGCCGCCGTCCACCGTAATCAAATTGCTGCGTCCATTGCTACCGCCGATGCTGAACCCTGACGAACCGAAGGAGAAGCGCGTGCCGGCCTGAACGCGCGGCGCATTGGAACTGGCCACGCCCGGCAGGGTGAAGACGTAAGACGTGAAATCGCGCCCGATGTTGGGCAGGCTTTCGATTTGACGGCTTTCGATCGTGTTGGATTGCTGCGTGCGTTCGACTTCGATCAACGGTGCCGAGGAAGTTACTGTTACTTCGTTGGTGACTTTGGCCACTTCCAGCTTGATGCCGTAATTGGCGATCTGGCCGACTGTCAACTGCGCATCCTTGACCAGAAACTGCGCGAAGCCCTGCGCCTGAACGCTGATGTCGTAAATTCCGGGGCGCAAAGCCAGTAGTTGAAATTCGCCGTCTGCGTTGGTGGTGTCCGAACGGGTAGTGCCTTGTTCCAGATTCTTTGCCGTCACCGTCGCGCCTGCCACGGCGGCACCTTGTTGATCGGTCACAGTTCCCTTGACCGTCGCTGAGGTCACGTCGGCCTGGGCCAGAGCAAAAACGGCTGTGCTGCAGATCAGAGCCAGAATGGCTGTAAAGCGCAAAAACGAGGGCTGCATGTTTCCTCCTGTTTCTTGAAAGTGTTGTATCGGCGGACATTGAATCGAACCCTTCGCGGGAGAACGCGAAAGGCTTTTTGATCCCATATTGGAGATTGTGTGATTGCCGCGAGTAGTCCGGTCCAACTCGTTTATAACTATATGAAGAAAGAACGGCGGCAAAATAGTTCCGGGTAGTTTGAAAAGCAAGGTTGCGATTTAACTTCTCGGCGCTTTCCCGTGAAACAGGTAAATCGCGAGACCGCAGCCGAGCAACAAGCCGGAAGAGCCGATCAGGTTCGCTTCAAACTTAAACACGTTTTCGACCGTCGGCGGCGGAATGAAGCAGGCGGTGGTGGCGAGCAGAATCGCCGTCAGGCCAACGCCGCTCAGCAAGGTTCGGCGCAAGCTACTTTCGGCGCTCAGCCGCCGCCAGGCCGCCAGCAAATAAAGATAAGTCACCATCACCAGCACAATCGAAGCGCCGAGCAAGGCCAGGTAAGCGTCTTTGAGCGCCGCGCCCCAGGTATTGATGAAAATCAAAGCGGTGGCGATTAGCGCCTGCACCAGCAAGGCCACGAATGGCGTGCCGAAACGCGGATGCACGGCGGCGAAGGCTTTCGGCAAATAACGATCCAACCCAATGGCGAAAGGCACGCGCGCTGGTGCCGCCAGCCACGCCGCGCCGCTGCCCAACAAGCCTATCAATTCCACCAGCACCGCCAACGCCGCCAGCCAGGCCAGTTTGCCCGTAGGCGAAAAGACTGTGTTGATCGCTTGCAGATGACCGTAAATCGGGCTGGGATCATTGACGCCCAAAAACGCCACGGCGGCGAAGGTCAGCAAATAACACACGGCCACGGCCACGCCGCCCACTTTCAACGAACGCGAAATTTCGCGTTGCGGCGTTTCGGTTTCATCGCTCATGGTCGCACCCAGATCGAGTCCGACCAGCGCGTTCATCACGAAAGGCCACAAGGCCAGCGCCGGCCAAACGCCAATGGCCGGTGAAGCGGGCAGGGAAGTATCGCCGCCGGCCAGCTTCCAAACGGTTGCGGCCAGGATTGCCGCAGCAGCGCCCATTCGTCCGAACGCGCCGATGTTCTGCAGCCATTTGCCCTGTCCCAGCCCGAAAATGTGCAGCGCCGCCGCCAGCCACAAAGCCGAAGCTGCAATCGCAGTCACCACCAGCGGATTTTGATCCAGCCAGGCAGTGCGTTCGCCGCCCAGCAAAGACGCCACGCCGACCACGGCCAGAAAAACCGTCGGCACGTAAAGAAAGGTGTTCACCCAATAACACCAGCCGCAAAGGAAACCGTGAAAATCGCCGAAGGCCATTCGTGTCCAGGCATAAACGCCGCCTTCGCGCGGATGTTTGGCAGAAAGGTCGCTTATGGCCGTTGCGTAAGGCAGCAGAAACCCCGCAATCGCCACCGCCCAAACGGCCAGACCCGTCCAACCCAGCGGCAGGCTTTGCGCCAGCGTGCTTGGCGTGTAAACGGCGACAATGTTCAACAGGATCAAATCGCGCAGCTTCAAGGCGCGCTTCAAGGCAATGGGAGATTCAGTCATCGTTTTTGCAATCAGTACCGCGCGCGTGAGCAAGCGGTGGTCTCGGCGAGCAAACCGCTTGCTCACGCACGCGGTACTGTCTCAACACCTAAAACGACGAAAGCCGCATCCTGTCGAGTCGTGCTCGACAGGATGCGGCTTCGGCGATGTTCATTTTCCGGCTTAGGGTCTGGCGATGACGACTTC
>CAZRXE010000092.1:0-3418 GCA_964603695.1 uncultured Heliomicrobium sp. | reverse complement strand
GTAAAACATTGTTCATTTGAAGTGTGGCGATGGTTGTGCGGCCTATCGCAGTGAGTCCAATCAGCCTTTCGTAATTGGCGCTCCAACGAAAATGCTCATTCCAATTGTCCAAACGTGGATTGAAAAGCCGAGCGAGGTTGCCGGTTTTCGGATCAATGCCTTCCGTGCGAATGCCTTTGGCAAGATTGCAATTAGGACAGGCAAAACACAGATTTTCAGCGGAAGTTTCCCCGCCTGTTGAAGATGGGCGGATATGATCGAAATGGAACGATTGCCCCACCACCTTCTGTGGCGCGTGACAGTATTCGCAGCGTTTGCCCGCTCTCGAAGACACCAGCAATGGCAAAGATGATGGGATTTTTGAGGTCACGCCTGTTTTGCCTTCCGATGTTCGCCGTTCCGTTTAACAGCAACGGCTTTCGCCTCTGCTTGTAGGCGGCGCTTGACCAGATTCCCATTGTCGTCAAACAGATCGGGCCGCTTGATGAATGCAAGCAGCTTGGAGTTTTCCAGCATGATTTGGTCAACCTTTGCAGCAAGTTGTTCCAATTCCTGGCGCTCCGCCTTCGTCAACAGTCCGTCATTGTTTTTGTCCATCAGCTCCTGCAAACGGTCATTTTCGGCGGGCGCAAGTCGTTGGAGGGGAACCACCAAAACGTCTTCTGCCGCCACATTTTGTAAGACCTCTTCGGCAAGTTGCCTTTGCAGATTGACCGGTAATTGTTCGACAGCGGCCAGCGCGACTTTCAAAGCACGATTTCTTTGTGGCATAGCAAATTCCTTTCTTGCTCAAACTTGAATGGCAGCGGCAGAGTATCACAACTGTTTTGGCTGATCCCACTTTGCCGTCAGCCGCGACACCAGCGGCAAGAGCAGACAGCCGACAGTCGCCGCCAGTGTTTTGAAGGGAAACAGCAGCACGCCGGTTTGCGCGTCGTACCAAGCCGCCGGGTTGCTGGTGAAAAGTTCCGGGTAAGGAATGAAGTGCGGCAGGTTGAACAATGGTTCGCCGCCGCCCAAGCGCAAAACCAGCGAAACACTGAATGCCGTGATCGAACCGATGCGGTTGGCTTTGGGATCGAACAACGCGAAGACCAGTTGCGGAAACAGCAGCACGAACACCAAATCGCTGGTGAAAAACCACAGCGCCTGCACGCTTTGAACTTTCAGCGCCATCACCACCGCGCCCGCGCCCAGCAGCACGATGGAACCGCGAATAATCCGCTTCATCTGCACCGTCGAAAGCCGTGGCCACAGCAGCCGGTAACAGCAATTCCAGCTGATCATCGAAGCCGCCGACAAAATGGATGAACTGAAGCTGGATGTGACCGCGCCGACTATTGCGCCAAGTCCCAGCAAGGCCACGGCGGGCGGCGCAACGTATTTCAGCAGCATCGGCAGCACTTGCGACGGTTGCTGCTGAAGTTGCGCGAGCAGTTCGGCGGGCCATTTATATTTGAATGCCGCCACGCCCAGCAGCAACGGCGGAATGGTCAGCAGAATGGTCAGGATTCCGGCAAACAACGAATGCAGTTGGGCTTTGCGCGGCGTTTGGCAGGAAAGCACGCGCTGGAAATAACAGTTCCAGGGAATGCCGCCGAGTACCAGCATCAAACTCACGTCCCACCAGCCGATGATCGTTTGCGAAGTCCAGAATTCGCCGCGCGGGCTGAGCGGCGGAAAGAACCCGCCTTGTGCGGCGCGCGTTGTCAGGTAATGCGACCAGCTTGCTTCCAGCCCGCCGGCGGCATTGAAGATAAACGGCATGGCCACGGCCAAACCCAGCACGACCAGACCGAGTTGAAAGGCGTCCGTATAGGCGACCGACCACATTCCGCCGACCATCGTGTAAGCAATGACAACAATCGCCGAGATCAAAATCGCGAGCGCCAATTTCATGTCGAGCAGCACGCTGAAGGTTGAACCGATGGCGGCCAACAGTTCCGCGCTCCAAAATACTTCGGCCAGCATTGCAGGAACAAATAAGACCACTGCCCAATGTTTGCCAAATCGCCGCTCGAAAGGATCAATCAGCGTGGTGAATTCCAATTGCCGCATCCGTCGCGCAAAAAACAGTCCGCCCAAAATCAAACTGACGCCGAAACAAAGCCCGCCTTGCACGCCCAACGACAGCGAAGATTTGAACGCGCCTTCGGCAGTGCCGAGCAGATAACCGCCGTCCACCCAGGTGGCCGTCATTGTCAGCGTGGCGATCCAGACGGGCATGGCGCGTCCGGCGACGAGCAGATCGGCGGGCGTGCCGCCTTTGACTTTGCGCGCGGCCAGATAACCGACCAGTAAAAACGCCGCGTACATTGTGGTGATGGTGGCGATGGCCATAAGCGGTGAGCGGGAGAGTTACTGTCGTTTTTGTTTCGGATCGAGCCATTCGCGCAATCCGTCGCCGACGAAGTTGAAGGCCAAAACCGTCAACATTACGGCAAGGCCGGGAAAGATCAGCAGGTGCGGCGCGACGCGTAAAAAGCTGCGCGCGTCGTTGAGCATCACCCCCCAACTTGGCGTCGGCGGCTGCACGCCCAATCCCAAAAAGCTCAAACTGGCTTCGGACAGCACAGCACCCGCCATTCCCAAACTTGCCTGGACGATCAGCGGCTGAATAGCGTTCGGCAGCACGTGGCGAAGGATGATGCGGAAATTGCCCGCGCCCAATGCTCGTGCGGCAGTGACAAAATCGTATTCGCGGACTTTCAACACCTGCCCGCGCATCAGACGCGCGTAACCTACCCAACCGACCACAGACAACGCCAGAATCACGTTCTGAATGTTCGGCCCCAAAAACGCGACCATCGCAATCGCCAACAGGATGCTCGGAAAAGAAAGAAAGACGTTGAACAAGAAGCCGGAAAGCAGCCGATCCACCCAGCCGCCGAAATAACCCGACACCGCACCGATCACCATTCCAATCAAGGCCGAAATCAGCACGACGGCAACGCCGACTTGCATCGAAACCCGCGCGCCGTAAATGACGCGCGACATCACGTCACGCCCCAGATCGTCTAATCCGAACGGATGTTCGGCGGAAGGTTTTAATCGCTGTTCGAGCGGCGCGTCGGTGGTAAATTGTTTTTGCTCGATGGGACTGTGCGGCGCAATCAGCGGTGCGAAGACGGCGACAATAAAGAACAGCGCAATGATGATGGTTCCAACTTTGCCAAGACGGTTCATAAATGGTGGTTGGTGGTTGGTGGTTGGTGGTTGGTGGTTTTAACCGGCAACCAATCACCAACCACCAACCACCCCTATTCAACTTTGATTCGTGGATCGAGCAGACGATAAGCGAAGTCTGTAATCAGGTTGGCGACGATGTAAGTTAGGGCGATCATCAGAATGCAGCCTTGCACCATCGGGTAATCGCGCGAATTGATGGAATCAATCGTCAGGCGGCCAAGCCCCGGCC
>CAZRXE010000091.1:0-1895 GCA_964603695.1 uncultured Heliomicrobium sp. | reverse complement strand
CGCAACCAGTTGCGCGCTGCGCACCCACGCGCCCAGACCGCCTTCAATCGTGGCGTGGCAAAGATCGTAATTGACGCCGACGCGCGCCGTGTCCTGGTCTTTCAGAATCAGCCACAAATCCCAAATCGGCGCGCCGATTTCCAGGCCGGAATGCGTGTGATACATCGCCGTCACGTCGTACTTGCGATTCAAATCCGCCAGCTTGGCCACGTCGCGTTTCAGCGTCTCCAACTGCTGCGGAATCGGCTGGCCGTCTTTGTACTTCAAATTTCCCCAGCGGTAGCGTTTGACGCCGGCGCTTTTCATCGCGCGCAAAATGCTTTCAGCGTGTGGCGTGGTCGCGTCCACAATGCCCGCCGTGACCATCGTCAATTCCAAGCCGGCTTTGCGAATAATGTCGGCGACTTTGGGCAGGTCTTCTTCGGCGCGTTCGGGTTCGACGTGACCGCCTTTGCGCACGGTCAGGTCAACGCCGTCAAAACCGATTTCCTTTGCCGTTCGCGCCATCGGCTCCCAATCCAGCCAGTGCAGATGTTTGGAAAACACGCTGACTTTCAACGGCGCGGCGGCTTTGTCTTGCGCCGGCGAATTGGCCGCCAAGCCAACTGTGGCGGCAGCGCACAACGCGGTTTGCAGGAAGTCTCTGCGGGAAGTTTCGTTGTTAGTCATGATTCCTCTACGGTTTCTTTTTGGATTCCGGCAAGCGGCGCGGCGCGTAGTAAGGCTTGCCGTTCAGCTTCTGCACTTCTTTCATAAAACTGGTTCCGTATTCACGTTCGGCGTCGGACAAGGCCCATGCCTGACGTTTGTAATTCCAGTTGTCGGGATTCAGGCGTTGGGCTTCTTTGTAATGGCGGATGGAAGCGGTTTGTCGGCCTTGCCGATAAAGATATTCGGCCAACCCAAACTCCGCCGAAGCGAACGCCCAATCGGGATTTTGCGGCGCGAGGCGTTCTTTCATTTGCTGCTCGCTCAGGGCGTAAACGCTTTGATCGCCGTTGGCCGCCCAATCGCGAATGGCTTCCAGATATTCAGCCGCTTCCAGTTTGTGCATGCCTTTGTAGCGGTCGTCCACGTAAGCGACTTCGTTCGGGCGAACGATGCGGCCTTGTTCATTGATCCAGACGGCGGTCGGCACATTGACCATGTTGTACAGGCGCGTCACCAGATGTTGCGTGTCAATCAGCACGGTGTAATCGGGCTTGGCGGCTTCGATCCATTTGCCCGCGTCTTTAACGCCGCCGGTGTCCTGGGCGACGGAGATGATTTCAAAGTTCTTGCCTTTCAGTTCGCTGTAAAGTTTCTGCCACCCGGGCAGGTCAAATCGGCAACCTCACCACGAAGCCCAGGTCAGAAGCAGGACTTTCTTTCCGCGAAACTCCGACAGCGAATGCGGCTTGCCGCCGGCGTCCGGCAAGGTGAAATCCGGCGCGACGAGCGATTCGACAAATCCGTTTTGTTCGTCGGCGCGCGGCCCGAAAAACCAGACGGCGCTTTCGGCATCGTGCGCCGCAGGCTGCCGGATCAGGCGCGCAAACTCGCTCAGATTGAACCAGGTCGTTTTTCCCCGGGCTTTCAGAAACGCGGCCTTGCGCGCTTTGGGAATCGGGAAGCAAAGCTCGTCGCGGCAAACGCCTTGCGGCTTCAACGCGAATTTGGTCGCGCGCGTCAGGTCTTTCAGCGTCACCCACAAATCGCCTTCCGCCGCTGGAAGCCCTGTGGGCGCGGGCGCGACTTCGGTCGCCGTGCCGTCATAAATCACCGTGCGATTGCCCGCCGCAAGGGCAACTGCGCACATCGCCGCCAGCAAACACGGCAGCGCCAGACAAATCAGAAATCGTATGTTTCGCATGGATGTTCCTCGAAAAAGTAGGGCAACCTGCCGAGGTTGCCTT